>NZ_VRVA01000136.1:0-12699 GCF_008039945.1 Methylobacterium sp. WL64 | reverse complement strand
GATGGGCCCGCGTGAGTGGGTCATGGCCAAGGCGCAGTTCGCCGTCATCTTCGGCGAGCGCTTCACCCGGGCCATGGCGGCCTGATGTTCAACCCGCCGCTCACACACGGAATTTCCGATAGTCCCGCGATGCAGCGAGGATCGCGTCAGGTGCGGGATCGTCGGCTGCAAGCCGTAAAGGCAGTCGTCAAGCGGCAGCAGGGTGTGCCGGCGGAAAGCGACAATGATCGCTTCCTCCTCAACGGTGAGCACGGTGGAGCGCGGTTCCTTGGGTCCCATCCGGGCATCCGCTGTGCTCGTCCGTTTACGCCACTTCTGCACCGTCGTCGGACTAACGCCGTAGCGCTTGGCCAGCGACCTTACGCTCTCTTCACGTAGCTGGATCGCGCGACGGACTGCCTCCGTCGTGGTGGCGCTTCCATGGAGAACCTGGCCCATAGCGCATCCCTCGCAGCATGGTGGTCAACCGTACCACCACACCGCGGGATCAAACACCATCCAGTGAATCACACCCGATCCACACCGCCGGCCCCAAACGATTCAACCCGCAAGGGCCTGGCTCTAATGGCGCGTTAGGAGTGTCTCGCGCCTCGTCACCAGCGCCTCGACCAGCCGGAGCAGCCGCCGAATCGAGCCTCCCTGCCACCCTCGTCTGATCAGCGAGACGGCGTCACCGTCCAGGGTCGGCATGAAGGCGGGATTGAGGCCGCGATCAGAGGCGATCCGCTTGAGTACCGGGTCGAGAAGAGCCTCCAGATGCATCGCGCCGGGCGCAGGCATCTCCAGAACGCGCAGGCGATCGAGCAGCGGGCCGGGCAAATTATCGATGCTGTTGGACGTGGCAAGCCACGACACTTGGCTCAGGTCGACCTCGACCTGGAACGCCGGGTCCTGGTAGTTCCGGGCGGTCTCGGGCTCCAGCATCGGCAGCAATGCGTCCCACAGCCTGCCGTTGTCGGATCTGGTGGCGGCCTTTTCAAGCTCATCGATGAGCAGGCATGGATTGGCGCAGCTGGCCCTGGCCACGGCCATGACCGCGTGCGCCGGCTCGGACGTCGCCCAGCGGCGATCAAGCCCTCCGAGGGACGCCCCCGAATCCCGCGTCGCATCCACCCGCCAGAGCACCAAGCCGAGGTGATGGGCCACCCTAGTCGCGAAGCGACTCTTGCCGGCGCCGGGCGGTCCGACCAGGATCGTCGGGCGCAGGGTCGCATGCGTCCGTCCGACCAGATCGGCGAGCAGTCGATCGACGGTGACCTCGGCGTACGGAAATTCATACAGCAATGCGGCACGAACCGCCGCGAGATCCGGCACCGGGGCCAGCGGCAAGTGCTTGCCGATGATGTGCTCGTAGCCGCGGACGACCCCCTTGCTGCGATCGGTCCCCGTCTGCGGGATCGCCGGGACGACCAAGACGTGTCCCTCCGGTACGACCTCGGGTTTGAGGTCCGCATCCGGCATCGACGCCTCGATCCGCCCCGTGGTCGCCGTGTCGCGATGACGCGCCTCGCTGCGGGCCAGCGAGGCTTCGACGGCCTTCCGCTTGCGCCGCTCCCGCGTGGCCGCGCGCTCCGCGACCGGTAGCATCATACGATGTCCGACCGGCACGAGGGCGTGGACCAGCGGAACTTCGCTGGCGAACGGGTCATGGGCTCCGGCGGCCAGCACCGCCGCCGCAGCGGCGGCGTTGCTCGCTTCGCTCGAGAGCTCCAGTAGGGCATCGGCGAACGCATCGCCCCAAGCCGTCTGCAGGGCGGTCGCAAGATCGGTCGCGCCGATGACGTCGGTCTCGGCATCGGGCTCGGAAGCGCGGCCGAGCGAGAGGCGCGTCTGCGCCTCCGCGAGGCTGGCGAGTTGCAGGCTGAGGCTGGGTACGGCGTCGCGTTCGAGCCAGAGCGGCCGAGCGAGACGCGCCGCGGCTTCGCGATCATCGCCCCCACAGGAGAGCAGCATCACGATATCCGCGAGCGCGCGTGCCGCCGGCCGGTCGCGTTCGACCGCCCAAGCGTCGAGAAACAAGGTCAGGGCGCGTCGAGGGGCGATCCACCGGTGGTCATGCCACAGGGCCCCCCCCGACGCGGCGATCGCGTCGGTCCAGGCCGAGACCAGCGCCTCGGCCTCCGGGGCAAGAGTGGTGATCTCGACGGCGAGGCCGGTGCAGGCGTCCGGAATGCGCAGGTTCTGGTCGACGCAGGCGCGCAGGCGCCGCGGCAACATGGGCAGCAGCAGACGCCGCGCCGACTCGGGGTCGATCTGCAGCACCGCGGTTGTCGAGGAGAAAGTCATCCTTCGCCCCCCTTCAGCGGCCGAGGGCAGCGACGATGCGGTCGGGCCCGCGTCGAGAGGTGGAGCACCAAGCCCTGGCGAGCCATAAGGCCCCGAGGTCGGCCCAACGCCGAGCCCGCCGTCCGAGAACGTGGACAAGCAGTTCGATGGATGCGGCGTCCTCGAGTGCGGCGCACAGAAGGATCGCCGACATGGCCCGATCCAGGCGCCCCGGCAGGACCGTGGCTCCGGCGAGCGCGTTCAACGCGACACCGAGCGCTGCGGCCGGATCGGCCCGGCAGGCCGCGTCCCAGTTGGGCGAGGGCAGGGGCGGCGCATCGAGCAGAGCGGCCCGGAGACGAAGCTGCGTGTCCGGGTCGAGCGCCGTGGGTGCGAGGAGGCGCCACCACGTCAGAGGCGACGTCCGAAGCGCGGGCTCGGCGGACATACGCGGCCGGCCGGCATCGGGGTGGGAAGCGGGATTCATGAAGGCAAACCTGGAGAGCGCACCGGCGCGCAGGCGCGCGGCACGGCGATGAACGGAGAGGCTGGAAGTCGCGCCGGGCCTTCCGCCCGGCGCCAACGGGTGTGGTCAGAGCGAGGGCAACTCGGAGCGACGAGGGAGTGCGGCGCCCTCGCCGATGCCGAGGCTCGCCAGCGCGACCGTGAGAAGGTCCGGGACGGCGGCGCGCAGGCGGCGCTGAAGCACCGCGGTGACGGCCTCGACCGCGGCCGTCACCGGCACCGCGAACAAGCGGTCGATCTCGGGGCCCGAGACCGTCAGGTCATCGCCGTAACCGGCACGTCCGTAGATATCGATCAGCACCGCGCGCGCCGACGCGACCTCGAAGCCGAGGCTCGCCAGAAAGGCCCGCCCCTGGACCTGGGCACAGCGTAGAGTCCACTCGACCTGATGAATCTTCCTGGCCTCGTTCTTGCCGGAACCACGTTTGACCTCGGCGATGATGGCACGGCTTTCGTGCCGATCGACCACGATGAGGTCGAGGAACACGGTCTGGGCCACGGCTCCGGAGATCGCGATCGACATGTCGCCGAGCTGCGCGAGGGTGCTCGCGCGCACCAACTCCTGGGTGGGCGTCGTGATCGGCATCGCGACACCCCTCAGGACGATGTAGCGACCGCTGCGCTCCAGGACGTCCGTCATAGACATCTCGATCAGGCCACCGTGGCGCTTGACCACGGAGGCCAAAACCGAACCGAGCTGCGACAGGCCGGGCCCGAGCAGAGGATCGGGGACGAAGGTCGCCTTGAGTGCGCCGTCGACCGCCGCCTCGGCGGCGGCGAGGAGCTCGCTCCCGCACGCCTGAGGGATCACGGCGTGGGTGAAGGAGCAGCCGACTGCAGCGGCGCTGCCGAGCGGGACGGTGACGCGTGCATGATGTTGCGGACTGGCGGCGGGCTGGCCGCGCGCAGACGTCCGGTGCCGGACGCCGCGGTGGGCGGCCGGGTGGGAAACGACGATGGGCATACGGGGAGGTCCGTCCAGGTGACACCCGCCAGCGGCCGCCCGCCGCGATGCGGCAGGACGACAAGCAGGTTCGTGCCGTGGCCGCTGCCACCGGCATCGATCGGGCATCGGGATTGCAGGAAAGCGAGGTGACGCGCGTCCGCACCGGGTGGGTGCGCGGGCGAGCCTCAGGCGATCATGCGCTTTGCCGGAAAGGACCTGGCGCGCCGCTCGTATTTCGTGCCGTGGGGCGGTTTCACGGACGCGACAACGTCGGTAGTGAAGGTCTCAGCCATGGGTCTGTATCCTTTGCCGATACGGATCGTGGTCAGGCCGGCGCAGGTGCTGCTAACACCAGTGTCGGCCGCCCCCTGCTAAAGGGCGGCGTGGCACATGCGACGGATCAGCCACTCGTGAACCTGGCCTGGTCGGAAGCCTTTGGGAAGCGCCGATTTGGAGAAATTTCCGGCCAAACATGCCGTTCCCTGTGGGAGCGTTAACGGAAGCCTGGCCGCATCCGAATTCAGACCGTCCCTCTACGTGCGTGCCCACGCGTCTTCCTACAGCATCGGTCGCACGGCCGGTCGGATCGATCACCGTAGCGTACCGGCTGTCCGAGCGCTCCGCGGAGCAGCTTCCGATCGCAAGATGACGACGGTGGACGGATAGCGGCCGATTCGCCGCCCTCGCCGGTTGCCAACTGAGCGAGATCGTGAGGCTGAGGAGGTCCCAGTTCGACAGCGCACAGCCATGCTGTCGGCTCGAGGGACGAAAGGATGGCACCCTGGTCCGGCGGGTCCGGCAAATCGAAGTAGCTGTGCTTCCGATTCTCGAGGGCCGCGCGCGGATCCGGGTTCGATCAAACTTCTGCCGATGGCCAGCGGAGAGCAGGGACCGTTCATCAGCCTCGACGACGCCCTGACGCGCGTCGTCGGCCCAACTGGGCTGGGTCGCGTCTCGGTGCGCATTGTCCAGCATTTGCTCGCCTCGACCGCCGGCGAACGTGACGGACATGGCGCCGCGATCGGCGCGATGCTGGGTTGGGCGAGATCCGGCGTCCCCCGGGAATATATCCGGGCCTGTCGCCGGCAATGACGTCGGTTGCAGGCTCCGCACGTGCGCGAGAGCGGCAGCCGACGTTCGTCTCCGACCGGCGTCGCCGGTCCGGCACCGGGGGGGTTGCTCGCGCGCAGAGACGGTGATGGACCTGCACCACAGTCGATATCGCGGGCTGACTAAGACTTGCCTCCAACGCCGACTGACGGCGACAGCCATCAACGACGTTCGGCTCGCGGCCCGGGTCGAGGACGCGCCCGCCGCTGGAACCGGATTTACTGCGGCTCCGGCCTCGACAGGCCGAGATGCCCGCGCAGGGTGGTTCCCGTGTACTCCGTCCGGAACAGGCCGCGCTCTTGGAGCAGCGGAACGACCTCTCGGACGAAATCGCTCAGCCCCTCGGGGAAGAAGGGCGGCATCACGTTGAAGCCGTCCGCGGCCCCACCCTCGAACCAAGCCTGCATGCGGTCGGCGACGTCCGTCGCCGTGCCGACGATCATGTGGTGGCCGCGCCCCGCTGCCACCCGCAGGGCGAGCTGGCGTATGGTCAACCGCTCCCGGCGGGCCAGCCCGGTGAGGAGTTCGGCGCGGCTGCGCAGCTGATCCGAGATCGGGAGGTCCGGGAGCGGCCCGTCCAAATCGTAGGTTGCCAGCGAATGGCCGAGACGCTCTTCCAACAGCGGCATCGCCTTGGCGATCTCCGTCCACCGATCGAGTTCGATCAGCTTCGCGCTCGCCTCCTCCAGCGTCCGACCGATGACCGGGAGGATACCCGGCATGACCGCCACGGTCGCGGGATCGCGGCCGAAGCCGGCGACGCGCTGCCGGAGGCTGGCGTAGAATGTCTGCGCCTCCTCGATGGTCTGCTGGGCGGTGAACACCACGTCGGCCCTGCGGGCGGCGAGATCCTGGCCCGGACCGGACGAACCGGCCTGGATCAGGATCGGGTGGCCTTGCGGCGAACGTGGGATGTTGAGCGGGCCCTTGGTACGGAAGTAGCGGCCGACATGGTCGAGCACCCGCACCTTCGCGGGATCGGCGTAGATGCCGCGTGCCTTGTCCTTCACGAAGGCGTCGTCGTCCCAGCTGTCCCAGAGGCCGCAGACCACGTCGACGAACTCCTCGGCGACGGCGTAGCGCTCGTCATGCGCGGGATGGTCCTTCGAGAAGTTGTCGGCGGTGCGCGCGTAGGAGGTGGTGACGACGTTCCACGCCGCCCGTCCGCCGCTCAAATGATCGAGCGACGCGAAGGCGCGGGCGGTGTGATACGGCTCGCCGTAGGTGGTCGAGGAGGTCGCCGCGAGGCCGATGCGGCTCGTCACCATCGCCAGGGCGCTCAACAGCGTCAGCGGCTCGAAGCGCGCGATCATCGACGGATGCGCGTCCACCGCGCTGGTAAGGCCGTCCGCGAGGAACACCATGTCGAACTTGGCGTCCTCGGCCATCTGCGTCACCCGGCGCAGGAGGTCGAAATTCTCGCTGCCGGCCTCGGCGCGCGGGTGGCGCCAGCCGGAGACGTGATGGCCGGCTCCCTGCAGGAACAGGCCGAGATGCATCTGTCGCGGGGTCGTCGTCATAGGCGGGCTCACGGATGCGGTTCGGGGGCGGCCAGGATGCTCACGGCTGCAGCCGTCGCGCGAGAAGGCCGAGGAGGCGGGCGAGATCGTTTCCGTCGTGCATGGTGCGCACGAGGTCGGGCACCGGACGCAAGGCCTCCGAACCGGCGGTCGCGTCCCGGAACTTGTCGTCGGGATCGGTGAGCCCGGGCAGGCCGTCGATGCGCCGGCAATTCGTGCGGCCCGCGGGGTCCGTGATCTCCACCACGACGAAGCGCGTGCTCGGGTCTGAGGAAAGGCGGCGGGCGGACGGATCGTGCCGGCGCTCGACCCGCGCCGCCAGCGCCGCGAGGTCGGGGCGGACCGGACGCGCGTCGAAATGGTCGATCCGGACCGCCCCGTCCACCAGGGCCGCGGCCAGGATGTATTCCGGGCTGAACCGTGCCTCGATGCCGGTGCGCGGCGTCCGGACCACCAGGGCCGCGTCGCCCCCCGGCGGGAAGGTGATCGTCGCCCCCGCCAGGTCGCGGATCCCCTCGCGGTGGAAGGCGAGGCCGGCCACTGCCACGGGGTGGGCCGCCGTGCAGCAGGGGAACGCCTTGAGGGTCAGGCCGGGGCGGACGATCTGCCAGGGGGCGCCCCAATCTTCCAGCAGCCGCTCGGGCGCCGCCTCGCCGAAGCCGTAGGCCTGCAGGAACCCGTTCGCGCCATCGAGGCCGTCGTCGGCGCCGGACAGGCCGGCCTCGGCCAGGAGGGCCGCCGCCAGGCCGTTGCGGGCGGCGAGCCCGGCATGGAGTGGCTTCGCGTCGGATCCGAATTGCAGCCGCAGCCCGGCGGCCTGCGTCGCGGCGAGACCGAGGGCGATCGCGGTCGTCCCGGCGGTGAAGCCGCGCAGATGCGCGATCGCGGCCGCCGCACCGAGGGGACCGAGGGTGGCGGTGGCGTGGAAGCCGCGCTCGTAATGGGCAGGGCCGATCGCGCGCCCGAGATGCGCCATCGTCTCCAGCCCGACCAGGTAGGCGGCCAGGAACGCGACCGCGGTGGGGAGCGCGTCCGGGTCGAGGGTGGCGAGCAGCGCCGGGACGATCACGGTGGTCGGATGGCCGCGCACGCTGGCTTGCACGTCGTCGTAATCGAGCACGTGGCCCGCATGGCCGTTGAGGAGGGCAGCGAGGAACGGGTCGGCCGGCTGCCCGGAGCCGATCACCAGGGCACGACCGGGCGCATCGCCGAAGACGCCGCGCAACGTCGCGAGCGACGGGTCGGTGCTGCCCGCCAGCGCGCAGGCCAGGAAGTCCACCAGCGCGACCCGCGCCGCCATCATGGCGGCCGGATCGGCGTCCGGGCGGGCGGCGACGATCGCCTCCGCGAGGGCGGCGGTGCGCGGGTTCGGCATCAGATCCCCTCCCGGTCCTGCACGGCGTCCCGGTAGCCCTGGAAGCCGCCGATGAACTGGCGGATGCGCGGATTGCCGGACCGATAGAACAGCTCGGCCGGCGGCGCCTGCGCGACGATCCGGCCGTTCTCGGTGAACGCGATCGTGTCGCTGATCTCCTCGGCGAAGCGCATCTCGTGGGTGACGAGGATGCTGGTCAGCCCGTCGCGGACCAGCTCCCGGATGACGGCGAGCACCTCGCCGACCATCTCGGGATCCAGGGCGGAGGTGACCTCGTCGAACAGGACGAGGTCCGGCCGCATGGCCAGCGCCCGCGCGATGGCGACGCGCTGCTGCTGGCCGCCGGACAATGCGCCCGGATAGGCCGCGACCTTGTCGGCGAGGCGGACCCGGGCGAGCAGGTCGCGGGCCAGGGCCTCGGCCTCGGCCCGCGGCACGTTGAGGATGCGGGTTGGCGCGATGGTGATGTTCTCCAGCACGGTGAGGTGCGGGAACAGGTTGTATTGCTGGAACACGATGCCGATGCGCTTGCGCAGGGCGATCCGCTCGGCCTCGGTGCGCAGGGTGTCGACCCGGGTGCCGGCCACCGTGATCCGGCCCGCCTGCGGCTGGGCGAGCCCGTTGATGCAGCGCAGGATCGTGGACTTGCCCGATCCGGACGGTCCGATGATCGAGACCGCATCCCCCTTCGCCACCGTGAGATCGATGCCCTTGAGCACTTCGGCCGCCCCGAAGGACAGGTGGACGTCCTGAAGCTCGACGAGGATCGGCCGGGGGGTGGAATCCTGTGCCATGGGGCGGTGATCGACTTTCATCGCGGGGCGAGGCGGCGTTCGAGGCGCCGCGTCAGGCGCGAGATCGGGAAGCAGAAGAGGAAGAAGGCGGCGAGCACCGTGAGGTAGACCGCGATGGTGAAGTCGTCGCGGCGCACCGCCGTGCTCGCGTCGGTGGCCGCGTGCAGCAGCTCGTGGACGCCGACCAGGGAGGCCAGCGCCGTGCTCATGGTGATCGAGGCGTAGAGGTTCATCCAGGGCGGCAGCGCCCGGCGCAGGCACTGGGGCAGGATGATCCAGCGCAGGGTTTGCCCGCGGGACATGCCGACGCCCTTGGCGGCGTCCCACTGCGTGGTCGGGACCGACTGGATCGCCCCGCGGACGATCTCGGCCACGTAGGCGCTCGCCGGGATCGCGAGCCCGAACACCGCCTTCAGCCAGTCGGGAAAGGGCAGGTAGTTGCCAGCCACCACGATCTCGAATGGGAAGATGTAGGCGGTGGCGAAGATCAGCACGAGGTGCGGCGCGTTGCGGAAGACTTGCACGTAGGCCACCGCCGGGGCTCGCACGAGCCGCGAGGCCGACAGCTCCATCGCCCCCAGCATGACGCCCGCGAGCGTGCCCGCGCCCATGGCGAGCACGCTGATCAGGATGTTCATGGCGAAGCCCGAGGCGAGATAGGGCAGCCAGTCGAGCAGGTCGCGGGCGAGCCGCGCGTCGAGCACGAACCACAGGAGGAAGCCGGCGGCGGCGAGACCGAGCCATGCCAGGGCCGGACCGAGGGTGGCGCGGCTTCGCGCGGGGAGCGCGGCGGTGCTCACACGCCGTAGCCCGGGACGGCGAGGCGACGCTCCACGTACCGGCCGACCTGCGACAGCACCGTGTTGATCAGGCCGAAGAACAGCAGGATCACGATCATCAGTTCGAGGACGTTGTCGCGCTGCGTCCAGATCATGATCGACGCATAGGTGACCTCGCCCACCGCGATCGCCGACCCGATTGTCGTCAGCTTCACAAGGTTGACGAGGTTGTTCACGATGGCCGGCATCGCCGTGCGCAGGGCGAGGGGAAGCGTCACGAAGCGCAGGACCTCGAAGGCGGAGAAGCCGATGGCATGCGCCGTCTCCACCATGGCTGCCGGCACGGCCTCGATCCCGCCGCGCAAAGCTTCGGCGTGGAAGGCGGCGACGTGGAGCCCGGTGACTGCGACCACCCAGAAGAACGGCGTGAACGGGTTGTGGGCCGCGCCGCCGAGCGCCTTCGACAGCAGCATGTTGAGCGCGAAGAACGCGAACATGAGCTGGACGAGGGTCGGGGTGTTGCGGGTGAGCTCGACATAGGCCCGCACCGGGCCGGCGAGCCAGGGCCGGCCCGAGGTCAGGGCCGCCGCGAAGGCCACGCCGGCCGCAAGGCTCAGCGGGATTGCCAGGAGCACGAGCAGGAGCGTGGTGCCCATGCCGGCGATCCAGGGCCGGACCTCGGACGCGCTGAGGAGGAAGTCGTAGTGCAGGCCGACCTCGCCCGCGAGGGCGATGAAGGTCCGGACGGCTTGGTCGATCATGCCGGCAGCGACGCGGTTACGGCTTGGCGGGCGCGGCGTATCTGCGCCGTGCCTCCTCCAGGAAGGTCGGATCGACCAGACGGTTGGCCTTGGCCATCTCCAGCATCGCACCCGAGGCATGGAGATCGCGCACCGCCGCGTCGAGCGCCGCGCCGGTGTCGCGCTCGCCCTTGCGCAGCCAGATCACCGAATCGGCCGGCTCCAGCTCCGTCGGGATGACGATGGCGAAGTCCTTCCACTCGTTCGGGCGGTCGGCGAGCAGCAGCTTGATCGTCGGCGCCACGTGGACGGCGACGACGCAATTGCCGCCCTGGAGCGCGAGCATCGATTCCGGCTGGCTCGGGATGCCCTTCACCTCGGCGCCGTAGGTGTCGGCCAGGGGCTGCGCGTAGTTCGAGCCCTGCGAGATGCAGACCGGCTTGCCCTTCAGGTCCGCCCAGTCCTTGATCCCGCTGTCCTTACGGCCGAGCGCGGCACCGCCGGCTCGGTCATACGGGGTCTGCACGTGATCCATGATCTTCGCGCGATCCTCGGTGAACTGCATGTTGGCGATCAGGACGTCGACCTTGCCCTGCTGCAGGAACTGCACGCGGTTGGGCGGCGTGACGGTGACGAGCTCGACCTTCACGCCGAGCTTCTCGGCCAGCGCCTTCGCCAGGTCGATATTGAAGCCCTTCTCGGCCCGGCTCTGCGGATCGATGTAGCCGAAGGGCGCACCCGACAGGATGATGCCGACCGTGAACTTCTGCCGCCCCTTGATCCGGTCGAGCGTCGCGTCCGCCTGGGCCGTCTGGCTCGTGACCGTGCCGAGGGAGACCAAGGCGAGCATGCCGAGACAGGATTTCAACGACGATGTGCGCGCCATGACGGCTCCGGTGTAATGCGCGAGGCGGGCCCATCCTTACGGGGGACGTGGACGCGCGAAAAGCCGGAATGCGCCGCGGCGCCGAAGTCTCGCCCAGGCTGAGGAAGAGTCTGCACCGCTGCCGGTCAAGGCGCGATCCGAGCGTCCGGACGTGCATCGACCGCCCACGGCTTGGCCACTGAGCGTCGTCGATCATCGCGATGAAGGAAAAAGGTGGGCCCCGGGGCCGAAGCCCCGGGTTCTGTTTCTACGGCTGCCCTGCCGCAAGATGCTTACGCCGCGAGGCGGGCATCCATGACAACGTTATCGTTGGCATTTAGAGTTTTGGTCAGGTGCCCGGAACAGGAGTTGCCTGCGCCGAACCGGTCGAGTCCTTACCGAAGATCGCATCTTATCCTGCCGAAACAGGGTAGAACTCGCGGTCCCTTTACCGTCCAGTCGAACCTAACTTCGCCCCCAGCAGAAACACCCTGGCCGCAATCGACGCCCGTTAAGGGCCGTCTGCGCTGCCCCGTGAAAATCACCGGGCAGGATGTTTTTGGTGGAGGCGCCGGGTACCGCCCCCGGGTCCTGAAACGTTATTATGAACCGGTCATCAACCTCGCGGACATCCTACCGCGTACGCGCCGGAAGGTCCACTGGTTCGTGGCGGCATCGCAGACCGCCGTACCGTCATGCGGAGGGCGCCGGCCCGGAAGGGCGGCGCGCTGTCGCCGCCGGTCGCTCGCACCGGCGGGGTTTGGGCGTTATGGGCTTACCCGCCATCGATAGCCGCGGCCGCGCGCGGCCGTCCGCAAATCCAGGCAGGGAAAGTCGAGCATGCCGAACACGTTGGGCCTCAACCGCACCCTAGGCGGCGCCATCGGCGTCATCGCGCTGGTCTCGGTGCTCAGCAGTGGGGCGGTCCTGGTCACCCGCGGGCAGCTGCAGGACGCCAACGACGTCCTCGACCGGTCGAACCAGACGATCCGCGGCCTCGACGCGTTCCGCAACGCCATGCTCAACCAGGAGACGGGGCTGCGCGGCTACCTGATCACCGGACTGGATGGCAGCCTCGAACCCTACCGGCAGGGACGGCCGGCCCTGGACGCGGCGATCAACCGCCTCGGCCTCCTGATCGGCACCGACGCGACGGCGTCGCGGCTTCTGGCCGATGCCGCCACGGCGGCGCGCACTTGGCAGACCGAGATCAGCGAGGCGGCGATCAAGGGCGCAGCCGACCCGGCGACCCGGCCCGAGGCGATCCGCATCGAGGCCGAGGGCGCGGGCAAGCAGCTGTTCGACACCCTGCGGTCCAAGCTGGGCGCCATCGAGACCGCCGAGGAAGCCCGCCGGGTCGCCTTGAAGCTGCGCGTCGCCCGGGCCGAGCGCAACGAGAGCCTCGCCCTGTGGGGCGGCACCCTGATCACGCTCCTGATCTGCGCCGGGATCGGGCTTGCCATCAACCGCCTGATCGTCCGGCCCCTCGGGGCCGTGTTGGGCTTCGTCGAACGGGTCGGCGCGGGCGATTTGTCCGGCCGGCTGCGCTCCGGCGGGCGTGACGAGATCGCGCGCCTGGGGCGGACCCTGAACGCGATGGTGGACAACCTGTCGGACCTCGCCCGCACGAGCCGGGCGGCCACCGCCGACCTCAACGCCGCCGCGGCCGAGATCCGCGCCTCGGCGCAGCAGCAGGCGGCGTCGGTCGAGGAGCAGTTCGCGGCCGTGCAGGAGACTGCGGCCACGGTGGACGAGATCACCCATTCCGGCGCCCAGATCG
>NZ_VRVA01000135.1:0-12720 GCF_008039945.1 Methylobacterium sp. WL64 | reverse complement strand
ACGCTCGCGCAGATCCACCGACAGGGCTGAAGGCATGGCGATCCTCCATCACAAGCCCATCCAGTGAATCACACGCCAGCCAGATCGCCTACCCCGCGCGATTCAACCCGCCAGGGCACGGCTCTAGCTTCGATTACCGCCCGCTCTTCGCCATCTAGCCGACAGCCCGGCATCACCGTCCGGGAGTGCTGCCCCCCGGGCGATTGGGCGGCGATGCCGCGAGGAGACGCGTCCGGGTACCACCGGGTCCCGCATCACCGGGGCCGCGCTCGGACGGGGGAGGGCTCCCCCAATAAGGGACAGACAACGGCGGACGCGACACACGGTTTGTGGAGCACGGCGCTCCGTGCTGCAAAATTAAGCGCGCCCCGCTGGTCCGCGAGACGGAGGCGTCGCGCCCAAGGAGAGATGCCATGCGCCGAGCTCATCTTCTGTCGATCGCTTGCTGTACGACCGTGCTGAGCACGCCCGCGGCGGCCGCCGACATCCGCGTGCTCGCAACGGGCGTCTACGCGTCGAGCCTGCGCGACCTCATCGCGTTGTTCGAGCGGCAGACCGGCGACCACCTCGTCCTGACGATCACCAATGCGGGCGGCGTCCTCGCCAAGCTTGCCGCGCACGAAGACGCCGACGTGGTCATGACCGCCTCGGCCGGCGTCGACACGCTCGTCGCGCGCGGGGACGTTCGCGCGGAGACCAAGGTCGAAGTCGCACGCATGCGGCTCGGCGCCGCCGTCAAGTCTGGGACCGCTCTCCCCGACCTGACGGGCGAGGCGGGTTTTCGTGCGACGCTCCTCGCGGCACCCACCGTGGCCTACATCGATCCGAGGGGTGGCGGCACGTCGGGCGCCTTCTTCGACGTGATGTTGACGCGACTCGGGCTCATCGATGCGGTGCACGCGAAGGCCGTTCTCTGCACCACCGGAGCCGAGGTCGCCGCAGCCGTCGCCTCGGGCAGGGCGACGATCGGCCTGACACAAGCCAGCGAACTCATCGACGCACCCGGAGTGGCGTTCGCGGGCTTCCTGCCCGACGCCCTCATCGCGAGTACGCCCTACGCCGCCGCCGTCACGACGCGGACTCAGGTCCAGCGTTCGGCACGCGCCTTCATCGCCTTCGTGACGGGACCGACCGGCAGCGCCCGGCTGAAGCAAGCGGGTTGGAACGTCCCACCGCACTGAGCGGAGCACCCGTACCAGCAAGGCATCATCAAGGGGTTCAGCGGTCTCGATCAATCGGCGATGAAGTCGAGCAGGCAGGTATTGAACGCCTCCGCGCTGTCGAGAGACGAGATATGCGCCGCCCCAGGAATGACCGTGAACCGCGCACCGGCCACGGCGTTGCTGACCTCGCGCGCGACGGCGGGCGGAAACAGCTTATCCTCCTCGCCCGCGATCACCAGGGTGGGATGCGTGATGGTCCGAAGGCGACCGGCGACGTCGAACGCGCGCATGCCGAGGGCAACGTTCGCGAGCGAGGATCCGTTGTGTCGCTCGGCTAAGCGGCACCACGTCGCGAAGGTCGCTCGTCCGGCCGAGCTCTGCCGGTACGCCGCATTGAGCATCACAGGCCACGTCGCCTGAAAACGCTTGAGTGGCCCGCCCGGCTGACAAAACATTTCTACCCAGCCGGCGACAAGATCCGCCGTCGCCGGGTCGTTGAACGCAGCCCGCGAGTTCGCGACCACGAGCCGGTCAATCCGCTGCGGCTGCTCGAGCGCGAGCGTCAGCGCGATCATGCCCCCGAGCGACAACCCGCAGACCGAGACGCGCTCGAGCGCGAGATGGTCGAGCAACCCGATAACGTCTCGAGTCAAATCGTCCACGGTCGTGACGTCGGTTGCCGGATCCGACAGGCCGTGCCCGCGTAGATCGGGCACGATCACGCTGTAGCCGGCGAATACCAAAGCGGCGACCTGGTTCATCCAGGACCAGCCGGCGTTTGTGAACCCGTGGATCAGCATCACCGGGTCGCCCCGGCCGAGCAGTTCGTAGTGCAGCCGGCGTCCGTCGCGTTCGAAGTGCGGCATCGTCTTAGACCTGACCTGTCGTACCGGAGAGTTCCGCCGTGACCGCTTCCAGCGATTTACCGCGGGTCTCGTAGCCGAGGAGGTAGCCCCCGACGCCTCCGATCAGCAGCAGCATGCCCAGGGCGGTGAAGAAGGCGTAATTGGGGGCGCCGTTACCCAGCATCCATCCGAGCGCCGGCGCCGCGACGATCCCGCCGATCCGCTGCCAGGCCGCGGCCCAGCCCGTCCCGACGGCGCGGTACCGCGTCGGGTAGACCTCGCTCGTGTAGGCGAAGAGTGGTCCACCCGCACCGCCCGAGGCGAAGAACGCCGTCAGCGCGCCGAGCCCAAGGATCGACCAGGACTCGGTGGCCTGCCCCCAAGCGAACATGAGGAGACCACCGACGCACAGAAACACCGGGACGGTCGTGCGCCGCCCCCAGCGATCCAGCAGCAGGCCGCCCGCGATGTTGCCCAGCGCGCCCGTCCCCGCAATCAGGCCGGTGAAGGCGAAGCTCTTCACAACCGGAAAGCCCATGCGTGCGAAAATCGACGGCAGCCAGATCGCCACAGCGAAGAACACCGCCCCGCCGGTGAGTTGCATCAGCCAAATGCTCGCGGTCGGTCGGAAGTAGCCGCCGCGCAGGATCGCGCTCAGGCGCGCCGGCTCGGCCGGCGGTCGATGGACGGTCGGCGGCAGCGTCCGCGGGTCGACAGTGCTGAGGCCGTCAACGATGCGGTCGGCTTCGTCGAGGCGACCGCGAGCGATGAGGAAGCGAACGGACTCGGGCAAAAGCGCCCAGAGCACGATCAGTACGAGGCCGGGAACGGCTCCCGCGATGAACATCCCCCGCCACGTGAACGCTGGGATGACGAGGAGGGCGACCATCGCCGCGATGAAGCTTGAGCCCTGCCAAAACGCAACGGTCGAGGCGAGCATGAGCCCGCGTCGGCGGGCCGGGATGAATTCGGAGAGGTACGTGAATACGAGCGGCACCTCCGCGCCCAGTCCGATGCCCTGAAGGATCCGCAGCACCAGGAGCGAGTCATGGCTCCAGGCGAACGCGACGGCGCAGCTGAGGACGCAGTAGGCAGCGATCGAGCCGACCATCGTCCATTTGCGCCCGAACCGATCGGCGAGGAAGCCGACACAGGTCGAGCCGATCAGCATGCCGATGAAGACGCTGGAGGCCAGGACGCCGGCCTCGGCCGGGCTCAGCGTGAAGGCCGCGACGATGCCGGGCAGCGCGAAGCCCATCATGTTGATGTCGAAGCCGTCGAACAAATGGCCGAGCGCGGCGGTCACGTACATGCGCCAGTGCTTCGCCGTGAAATCCGACCGGTCGAGGCTCTCAAGCAACTGGCCCGCTTGTACTTGTGTCATCATCAGCCCGATGGTGATCGAATAATCGGATGCTCGAATGGGTATCTTCTTGAGAACGGAGTTGTTTGCAGTCGCGCGCCTCAGCCCTGATCTCAGCAGCCTAAGTTCAAGAGATCCTCAGCACCACCGGGCGCGTCTAGCGCATGCGGTTCTACGGGTTGCGCGGCGAGGGGCTCATTGGGCCCCTCGGTCGAGCCGCTGGCCTGGGCCGCTTCCACCAGCACGGCCTCTCACCAGCCTTGGTTTGGTCGGATGTTGTAGCCCGGCGGCCGCGTTCGCTCGATCGCCGCAGCCGTCCGCACCACGTCGGCCTCGCCCAGAGTGCGGCCGACGATCTGGAGACCGACCGGCATACCGTCCGCGGCAAGGCCCGCGCAGACGGAGGCCGCAGGCTGACCAGTGAGGTTGAAGGGATAAGTGTAGAACGCCCAGGAGACGAGGCTGCGGTCGCCGAGCCCCTCGGGGATGTTCCGGCCGGCCTCCAGGGACGAGATCGGCAGGGTCGGCGAGAGCAGGACGTCATGGTCCGCAAAGAAGCGGACCATGCGGTCGCGCAGCGCGTAGCGCGCGAAAACCGTCTCGTAGTAACCACGCATCTCCTGGGCGAGCGCGGCGTCGAGCACGTCGGCGACCGCCGGATCGAGCAGGTCGCGGCGGGTCTCGAGGATGCCGCGCAGCCTGGTCCCGATGCCGGCGTAGAATTCCGCGGTCCAGAGATCTGCCGGGTCGGTCTCGAAGACGGTGTCGATCTCCTCGACCACCGCGCCCTGGTCGGCGAGCGCCAGGGCGGCCGTGCGGGCGATCGCGGCGACCTCCGGATCGGGACGGGCGTAGCCGAGGGTCGCGCTCCAGGCGACGCGCAGGCCGGCCACAGAAGCTTGCGCAGCGCCGAGAAGATCGGGCACCGGGCCAGCCACCGCGAAGGGATCGCGCGGGTCGTGGCCGGACATCGCCGTCGTCAGCAGGGCCGCATCGACCACGTTGCGTGCGAGGGAGCCTACATGGGCCAGCGTCGGCGTCGCCGATGTTGGCCAGACCGGCACGCGCCCGAACTGAGCCTTGAGTCCGACGAGCCCGGTGAGCGAGGCCGGGATGCGCAAGGATCCGCCGCCGTCCGTCCCCACGGCAAACGGCGTGATCCCGGCCGCCACCGAGGCGGCCGCGCCGGCGCTCGATCCGCCCGGCGTCTTTTCGAGATTCCAGGGATGTCGGGTGATTCCGGTGAGCGGCGAGTCGCCCACCGGCTTGGCCCCAAATTCACTTGTCGTGGTCTTGCCGATGATGATCGCACCGGCAGCCCGCAGCCGCTCGACGGAGGGGGCATCAGCGGCCGCAATATTGCCCGCCATGGCGCGCGAGCCCGAAGCATAGGGCGCGCCTGCTACCGCGATCAGATCCTTCACCGAGACCGGTAGACCATGGAGGAGCCCGAGGACTCCGCCGCGCATCACCGCCTCCTCGGACCGCCGGGCGGCGGCGCGGGCCTCGTCCGGCATCAGGTGGCAGAAGGCATTTAGCGTCGCTTGGCTGGACTCTGCCAGCGAGAGGGCTCGCGCAGTCAGCTCGACCGGCGAGACCGAGCGCGTCGCGACGAGCCGGCGCAACTCGAGCGCGGTCATGAAGTCGAATTCGGCCGTCATCGATCCACCCTCCCGTCTTGGGCGGCGCCCAAGAGGCGCCGCGATCGAGTCAGTCGTTGACGATGGCGAAGGCGCGTACCGGCGAGCCGGACCCGCCCTTGAACTTCAGGGGCACGCCGAAGAACTGGACCTCGCCCTTGCCCAGGAGTTCCTCCAGGTTCACCAGCCACTCCCAATGGCTCAAGCCGAGGTCTCGGCACAGACGGTGCTGGGCGAAAACGTTGTCACTCGGCTTGTCGGTGGAGGGACCCTCGACGCCTTGCATCTTCGAGCCACGCGCGTGCAGCCACTTGGTTGCCTCCGCGGTGAGCAGCGGGTTCTTCCAGACCGAGTCGGGCCCCGGGTAGTTGCGAGCGTGGAAGCCGGTGCAGAGCAGGACGATGTGACCGTCGATCTTCACGCCGCTCTTGGCCTCAGCCGCCTCCATATCGGCGACCGTGATGTCGCCGAGGTCGGGGATGTGGCGCAGGTCGAAGCACACCGCCTTACCCATGAACATCTCAAGCGGCATCTCGTCGACCGGTTGGCCGTTCGGGTTCACGTGGAGGAACGCATCGACGTGCGTGCCGACATGGTCGAGCATCGCGATGAAGTTCGTCTGGAACGTCATTGCGTCGCCGGGGACGCCGAGTCCAAGGGCAGCGGAGCTCTCGTGGCTGAGATGGGTGGTGAGCACCGGCCTCTGAAAGAGCTTGTGGGCCGGCATGTTGTCCTCGATCAGGAGGCTCAGGTCGACGACGCGCTGGGGCATGACGGTTCCTTATCGGGCATGAGAGACCGTTCGCAGCGCCGCCTGGTGCCGCGTCGGATCAGGTCTTCGAGGTGTCGTTCTCAGGCGGCTTTCTTCTTGCCGAGGAAGGTTTCCATGACCTCCGGATCGCGGGCGAGAAGCACGCTCGGGCCGTCCCGCACCACGCGCCCCTGTGCCACCACGAAGGCGTGGTCGGCGATGGCGAGCGCGTAGGATGCGAGCTGCTCGACGAGAAGAATGGTGAGGCCCTGCCGGTTGAGGTCGCGCAGGACGCCGATCAGTTGCTCGACGATCCGGGGGGCGAGGCCGAGCGAGAGTTCGTCGATGACGAGGAGGTCGGGCTCGGCCATCAAGCCGCGGGCGATGGCCAGCATTTGCTGCTCGCCGCCCGACATGCTGCCTGCGGGCTGACGAAGACGCTCACGCAGCCGCGGAAACAGGGCGAGCGACCGTTCCAGGGTCTCCTTCGACCGCATCGTCTTCAGACCGCCGTGAGCATAGGCGCCCAGGATGAGGTTGTCCTCGACCGTCTGGTCGGGGAAGATCAGCCGCCCCTCCGGCACCATCACGAGGCCACGGGCCACCTTGGCGTGGGCGGGAAGCCGCGTGATCTCCTCACCCTTGAACAGGACACGCCCGGCGCTCGGCCGCACAAGCCCGGTGAGGCCGCGCATCAGGGAAGTCTTGCCGGCCCCATTGTTGCCGATCACAGCGACGAGCTGGCCGCGGCGTACGCTCAAGCTGGCGCCGCGCAGCGCGGTGACCGCGCCGTATCGCACCTCCAGATCATCGACCGAGAGAAGGGGAGCGTCGGTCATCAAGCAGCCTCCTCGCTGAGGATGGTGGAAGGGCCGCCGAAATAGGCCTCGATCACCCGCGGATCGGCCTGCACGATGTCCGGCCGATCGCTCGCGATGATCTGACCATAGTCAAGTACCGTCACGGTATCGGCGACCGCCATGATCAGGTCGACGTGGTGCTCGATCAGCAGCACCGACACGCCAAGTCCGGCGATCTTGCGGATCATGACCTCCAGCTCGTCGATTTCCCCGGTGGTCAAGCCGGCGGCGGGCTCGTCGAGGAGAAGCAGGCGGGGTCGTGTGGCGAGCGCCCGGGCGATCTCCAGACGGCGTTGATGGCCAAAGGGCAGATAGCGCGCCTGCTCGTTAGCCGCGTCCGCGAGGCCGACGAAGTCGAGCAGGCCGATGGCTGCGGCGTGGCAAGCAGCCTCTTCGCGGTGGAAGCGGGGCGTGCGCAGGATCGCGCTCGGCAAACCGTAGCCAAGATGATGGAAGCCGCCGACCATAACGTTCTCCAGCACCGTCATCTGTCCGAACAGTTCGGTGTTCTGGAAGGTACGGGCCAGGCCACGCCGGGCGATGTCGTGGACCTTCCGACCGGCGAGTTCGGTGCCGTCGAGACGCACACCACCGTCGCTCGGCCGGTAGAAACCCGAAATCGTGTTGATGAAAGTTGACTTGCCGGCACCGTTCGGACCGATCAAGGCGTGGATCTCACCGGGAGCGACCCGGACAGTTGCCGCGTCGAGAGCCGTCAGGCCACCGAAGCGGACGGTGAGACCGTTCGTCTCCAGCGCGGCGGGTGCACGCCCAGCCAGGATCGCGGTGGCGGACGTACCGTCAGCCGGGTCGACACCGCGCGGACCCGGGCGCAGCCGGGCGTAGACATTGCCGAGCGTGCCGAGGATGCCGCCTGGCAGCCCGAACATCACGGCGAGGAGCAGCGCGCCGTAGGCGAACTTCTGCCACTCAGCAAAGCGCTGCAGAACCTCTGGCAGGTAGGTGAGGATGAAGGCCCCGAGCACCGGCCCGAAGGTCGAGGCTGCTCCGCCCAGGATCACCATCAGCAGGAAGCGAACGGAATCCGAGAACGTGAAAATGTCGGGCGAGATGTAGGCGTTGAGGAAGGCATAGAAACTGCCGGCCACGCCCGCCGTCACAGCTGCGACCGCGAAGGCAAGCGTCCGGATGCCAGTCGCGCCGATCCCGAGGCTGCGCGCCGCGGTCTCACTCTGAGAGACAGCCAGCATCGCCCGGCCGTAGCCAGAGTGCTTCAGGTTGTGCGTCGCGAGCGTCCCCAGGAAGAGGGTGACTGCGAGCACGGCGTAGAAGGCGTAACCCGATAGGGGGTAACCGAGTAGGTTCGGGCCTGGGATGCCGCTGAGCCCGGTGGTGCCGCCGGTCAGCCCCTGCCACTCGATCGCGACGTTCTCGACGATGAGTCCGAAGGCGATCGTCACCACGGCGAGATAGACGCCGCGGACGCGCACGCTCGGATAAGCGAGCGCCGCGCCAAAGACCCCCGCCACGACAGCAGCGCCAAGGCTCGCGAGCACGAGGTCCAGGCCGAGACGGATCGCCAGGATCGCACCGGCATAGGATCCAAGTGCGAACAGTCCCGCCTGCCCGAGCGAAACGAGGCCGGTGAGGCCGACCAGGACGTTCAGACCGACCGCGATCAAGCCGTAGATCAGGAACAGCATGAACAGGCGTAGCTCGTACTCGTTGCCGGAGGTGAACGGCACGGCGACGAGGATCGCGGCGAATAGCGCGAAGCCGAGGAGGTGGAGCGCCTTCATACCTTGAAGATCTCCCGGCGACCGAATAGGCCCTGAGGGCAGGCGAGCAGCACCAAGATCATCACGCTGAAGCCGACGATCTCGCGGGCCGCCGTCGAGACGTAGCCTTCGACGAACTTCTCCATGATGCCAAAAGCGAGGCCGGCCACGACGACGCCTGGCCCGCTGGTGATCCCGCCGATGATCGCGACCGCGAAACCCTTGAGACCCAGGAGCACGCCCATGCTGGCCGAAGCCTGGATTACGGGGGCAACGAGTACGCCCGCCCCAGCGCCAAGCAGGGCGGCAAGACCGAAAGAGAACATCACGATCCGGTCGACGTCGATGCCCATAAGGGCCGCGGCTTGGCGGTTGTGGGCGACCGCCTGCATCGCACGCCCTACGAGCGTGTGCCGCTGCATCAGGTGCAGGCCGATCATCGCCAGCACTGCGACGGCCGGGATCACCAGTTCCTGAGGATAGACGCCCGCTCCGAAGACCGAGATTGCTCGGGCGACGCCAGGCGAGGGCAGCGAGCGTGAGAAGCCGCCGAACTGCATGGTGGCGAGAGACTCCGCCATGATGCCAACCGCGATGGTGGTGAGCATCCAGCCGATCGAGGCGTTAGCGCCGATGAATGGCCGCACCGCAAGGCGCTCCAGCACGACGCCGAATACTCCCCCCGCCAGAACTGCCAGTAGGCAGGCGAGCGGCAGCGGAATGCCGGCGTCAAGGCCCATTACGGCGATCACGGCGCCGATCATCAGAGTATCGCCGTGGGCAAAGTTCACGGCCTTGGCAGCCGACCACATGATGTGGAAGCCGAGCGCGACCAAGGCGTAGATGCCCCCGATCGCCAGGCCCGAGAGGGTATACTGCAGGGCGGTCGTCATGACTGCGCGGGCCTCTCAATGCGAAGCATGCAGAGCGTTCACCGGAGTCGGGGCGGTCCGGCCCGGCGAGGGGGATCCGGACGAACCGCCTCAGCCCTCCCGCTAGGGAAGGGGTGAAAGGCGCGTGCCTCAGTTCGTCTTACCGTAGGGGGTCTGTCCGATCGGCAGCAGCTTGCCATCGGACCAGACGGTCAGCTTGTAGTAGCTCGGCAAGATCGCGTCCTGCCGCTCTGGGTCGGAGGCGTCGAAGGCGGGGTCGTACTTGGCGACCAAGCCGTCGTACTTGACTTGGTAGAGAGCTTCGCGGACCTTTTTCCAATCATAAGCGCCAGCTTTTTCGATTGCCTGAGCCACGATGTGGACTGCGTCGTAGGTATTGGCGATGCCGGAGCCCATCTTGATCTGCGAGGGATCCTTCAGGCCGTACTTGGCTTGAACCTTCTGCCAGAGCGCCTGACCCTTCGGGTCGAGGTCACCCATGAAGCTGTAGGTCTGGACAACCTCGATGCCGTTAGCGAGTGGGCCAGCAAGCTCGCCGAGATTGCCGGCGATGCCCCAGGCGCCGATGATGGTGGGTTTGTAGCCGACCTTGTCCATCGAGCGGACCAGCTGATTGCCCTCGCGGTCGAGAGCCCAGAAGAGGGCCACATCCGCGCCCGCGTCCCGTGCGCGGATCGCCTGCGGGGTCATGTCCTGATCGTTCCAATTGAAGGTCTCGGTAGCGACGAGCTCCTTGCCGGCCTTGGCGATCGCCGCCTTGACATCCGGCACCGCACCGTTGCCCCAACCTGTATTCTCGTAGAAGAACGCGATCTTGCCACTCTTCGAAACTTTCGCTGCCTGTTCCACCAGGAAGCGGGCGACCCATTTGTCCTTGGCTGAGACGCGGAACATGTAGTTCGGGCTGCGACCGTTCTCGATCGCCTGGGTGTTGGCGGCCAGCACTCCGACGAACGGGATGCCGATGGCATGGACTGGCTCGACCTGCGCCACCGAGACGGTAGAGTGGTAGCCGCCTAGAACCACCACGCATTTGTCAGCGAGTGCGATGCGGCGAGTGTTGTCGACGCCGCGGGGCGGAGCGCCCGCATCGTCGTACTGTACGAAGCGCAACGGCTTGCCCAGAACGCCACCCTTGGCGTTGATCTCGTCGATGGCGATCTCGGCACCCATCTTGATGGCCTGTCCACCGAAGGCCGCAGGACCAGTTATCGCTGCAGAGTTGCCGATACACGGCTCCTGCTGCGCCAGGGCCGCATCCGGGATCATGAGTATTAGTGGGGCAGCCAGAGAGAGGCCGCGCAAATACTTGTGCGCATCCATGCTATGGTCTCCGATTTCCAGATAGCAGCCCGGGTTCGGCCCTGATGCTCGACGAATTAACGTCAGGCTACGCGGCGAATACAGCCGTCATCAAAGACCAAATTCCGATACAAGGTATCGGAATTTCCTATGAGCATTAATCATAGGCGATTTATACCGGAGGATACGGTCGCCAAGCCACTGTGACCACATCGAAAAATATGCCCTCGTGCACATAGCTTGCGCAAATTGCACAGCGCTAGAGCAGTTTGACATCGTCTTCGCGCTGCGCAGATGCTACCGAAGATTCGATAGGATGAGCATGGATCTTCGTCAGCTTCGCTATTTCGCGCAGATCGCCGAGAGTGGAAATGTCTCTCGGGCCGCCGAGGTCTTGCGAATCGCACAGCCCTCTCTCAGCCAGCAGATGCGAAATCTAGAGGAGGAGCTCGGTATCGAGTTGCTGTTCCGGCATGCCCGGGGCGTTACACCGACAGAGCTGGGTCTTAAATTCTACGAGCATGCCCGACGTATCCTCCAGGAGGTCGAGCGAGCCAAAGAAAGCGTTCGCTCCCAATCGACGAGTCCGAGCGGGCGCATTTCGGTCGGACTGCCGACGTCGGCCTGCCGGGGCCTATCCCTGCCGTTGCATCGCGCGATGGCGATGGCATTGCCCAACATCACACTGCACATCGTCGAAGCCATGAGCGGTACGCTCGACGAGTGGATTCAATCCGGCCGCCTGGATGTGGCGCTGCTCTACGACCACAAGGCCTTCGAGCATGTGGCTTGGACCGAAATGATGGTCGAGGCTCTGATGTTCGTCGTCCCGGCAGCCCACCCGCTGGCGGCGCAGCATGAAATCAAATTCGAACAGGTCTTCAAGCAGAACTTACCTGTCGTACTTCCAGGGCGGCCGAACGTCCTTCGGGTCGTGATTGAGCAGCTTGGGGCCCGCCACGACGTCACACCGGTTGCTACGGATTGCGAGAGCTTGCCAGCGATCGCAGAGCTGGTGCGAGCTCAGGCGTTTGCGACTGTCATGCCGCACTTCGCATTGGCTGCGGAGATCGAGCGCGGAGAGATGGTTGCCATCCCGATCGTAGATCCGACCCCATCCTGGCGGCTCTCCGTGGTCGTCTCTCAGCGGACTCTCAACGCCCGCGGCAGCGAGGCTGTCGCCGAAGTTCTGGCGAGCGTGATCGGAGATTTGGTCGAGCGCTCCATCTGGCGTGCCCGGCTTAAACCAACGGACCGTACCGCGCCTGCACGCAGTCGTGCGTAAAAAGTGGCTCGGGTTCATTAAGATTTCAAGGACGACTTAAGGCATCCCAGCCGCAGGCTCGAACAAACGAACAGTATTGATTATGAAAGTCTGCCTTTAGACTGGGAGCCTCGAAAGCGGCTGAGTGGATGGCGGGGCAGCGGGGAGCTTATGGCGGCGGTAGGCGTACCGCCCCGGGGGTGGGGAAGGGAAGGCCAGCGGGGAGGGTCGTCGGTACGCCGGTGATAGGCTTGCTAAGAATAGGGTGAACGGAAATTAGCGGGCGCGACAGGCGTTCGACGCGTGCAGCGGCGCGTCGAAGCACCGTCAAATGAGAACAGGCCCAGCGTGATCGACCTCGTACGGACTTGATGGGCTTACACGTGAAACAAGGCGGATGACCGAATCGGTCGTCGATATCTGGTGATCCGTCTCCAAGCCATCCATCCGGCCTGGGAAGCCGCGAACGGCTTAAAGAAGCGTGCCCCATGGCCCGACTCTACGAGATCATCAGCGGGCTGTTGTGTCACCCGGTCTTCGAAATTGTGTACTGCACCGCCGGGTATGAGGCGGCCGTTCAGGCGCTCACCGATCGTTACAGCCTGGACGACGGAGAGATCCGATCGTTGCGCGACATCGTCGAGAGGACGATCAAGCGGACGTAGTTGAAACTTGACGCCCGGCTTCGCCCGCACAGAATGGTTTCAAGATGGTCCGCTTCGAGCAGGCAAACCGGCCAAAGCGGACACGCTGAAACTGCGATTCAGGGGCTAAGAACGCCTAACAGAACGGCACCGAGCTTGGTTTTCAGCGTTGGTTTGGCATGGCCAGACTGCTTCTCCCCGATGATCTCTGGGATGAGATCGCGCCGCTCCTCCCGCCGCCTCGGCCGCGTCCGAA
>NZ_VRVA01000134.1:0-12767 GCF_008039945.1 Methylobacterium sp. WL64 | reverse complement strand
GCTCGCGGATACCATCAGGGCCAGCGGTCACATGAACGACTGCATCAACAGGCCGGACACAAGACTGCACCCGACCAACGCGTCAGAAGCTCAATTCGCCGCTTGCAATGCGGGAGCCATCCACACAAGACATTCCGAAAGCCTGCAAAGGGTCGATAGGAGGCTGTCCGCTTTTCCGGCCGGCATTCTCCGAAGCGGCCGTTCCGCTTACGGCCAGCCTCGGTCGCGCCGAATCGCCAGTGCGCGCAGGACCGGACGTTCCGCTTGGTCCACGTTACCGAGGCCGTCACGGCGTATCGGGCGGATTGATGGCGAAGCGTAGGGCTGCTCTTGCCGCGTCGGGGCGCCCGGATAGAGTAGCTGCCCCTGCAGCGCCGGTGTGACGGCGTCAGCCACGAACCTATACATCTCCTGCCACGAGCCGTGCCAACCCGGATGTTGTCTTCGCCATCCCCCGATCTGTCCGCCTTCCATGAGTTCCTAGGAGAGGGCGGTCTCATCACCGATGCCGCCAGCTTGACGCGCTACACCCACGATCAGCGCGCGTTGATGCAGGGGCAGACGCCTGGCGTTCTGCGCCCGCGCTCGACTGAGGAGGTTCAGGAGATCGTCCGCCTCGCAGCGCGCCTTGGCTTTGGACTTGTGCCCCAGGGCGGCAACACCAGCTACGTCGGGGGTGCCACGCCGGAGCCCGGCCGCAGGCAGCTCGTCGTGACGCTGGAGCGGATGAACCGGATCCGATCCGTCGACGCGACGGGCTTCACTCTTGCCTGCGACGCCGGCACGATCCTCGCCGACGCGCAGGCGGCTGCGGAGGCAAGCGGCTGTCTGCTGCCGCTGAGCCTTGGTGCCGAGGGCAGTTGCCGTCTCGGCGGCAACGTCGGCACCAATGCCGGGGGACTGCAGGTGCTACGCTACGGCATGACCCGGGACCTCGTGCTCGGCTTGGAGGTCGTGCTACCGGACGGATCGCTGTTCTCCGACATGCGAACCTTACGCAAGAACAACATCGGCTATGATCTGAAGCAGCTCTTCATTGGCGCCGAGGGTACGCTCGGCATCGTGACTGGGGTGGTGCTCAAGCTCTGGCCCGCGCAGACACGGCGTGCCACGGCTTGGGTGCAACTCACGGCAGGCGCACCTATCCCGGAGATCGCCGCTCTGGTCCGACGGGAGACCGCAGACCTCGCCTCCACCTTCGAGCTCATTTCGGCCTCATCGTTGGGGCTCGTCGCCGACATGCGCGGCGCCGAACTCGGGCTCGCGGCTGGGCCCGGCGGCGCGGTGCTGCTGGAACTCTCCGCGTCCTCGGAGCGCATCCCGCTCGACGATATCCTTTTGGGCACTCTGGAAGCGCTGATCGAGGCTGGTCATGTCGAGGATGCTGTGCTCGCCCAGTCAGAGCGGCAGCGGCGCGAGATGTGGACGATCCGCGAGACCATCCCCGAGGCGGAGAAGCATGCGGGTGGATCGGTCAAGCTCGACATAGCTGTGCCGACTTCGGCGGTCTCCGCCTTCCTGATCCGGGCCGGCGCGGTCGTGGAGGCGCATGCTCCGGGCACGCCTCTGTCGTTCTATGGCCATGTCGGCGATGGCAACATTCACTTCAATTTGATGGTGCCGCCCGGCCGCGACCGGATCGCCTTCACGCGAGAAATCGAGGAGGGCGTCGCTCATGCGGTCTACGCGGTGGCGATCGACCTCGGCGGGAGCTTCAGCGCCGAATACGGCATCGGCCGGTTCAAGCGCGACTTGCTAGCCCGCTACGGCGATCCGACCCGCCTGGCCCTACTCGGCGCTCTAAAGCAGGCCATTGATCCGCAAGGATTGATGAATGCGGGGGCGATGATCTGACCGGAAGGGCCAAGCCGCCCCGGCAGTTCAGTAAGTGTGCGCGGCATCAGTCGCGAGCCGGCTCGCGCGGGAAATAGTCCTCATCGCCCACCTCCGTCAGGCACCGATCCGAGCTGCCTAGCAGCCGAAGCGTGCCCGACACGGCGAGCCTGGCGAGGGAAAGTTTTGTGTCCGCTTCGCCACCTTTGTCGCCAAAAGCAGACGCGCTGCTTTCGGCCAGACTACGCCATGCCTGATCGCCGACCCGCGCCAAAGCAGTCGTTCGGCTCTGCGCCCATTCCGGCCATTCGGCGGCCTATGACGGCATCCCGATAGCGGACATGTCAGAGACACCGGTCCTCGCATCGCAGGTGCACAGGTGTGCATGGACTTTGAATCTTTCTGAAGCATTTTGCAGCGTTTCGAACGGTTTCGGAATGCTTCGAATTGCTCCGTTTTCCGTGAGAGGATCGCAACAGCTGCGTTTTAGATCCTCGGGCATGGACACGGACCACCTTCGATCGGGTTTGGCACGGCTTGCCTCCGACCTGAACCTGGCAGGAGAGCCGATCGCGCTCGATGTCGTGGTCGCGCGTCACCTGCCGCTGCTCAGCGAGGCGCGCGCGGCGCGGCTACGCTGGTCAAGCCTCGCGAGGCTTGTCGCCGAGGCAGGGGCACGCCGCCCGGATGGAAGTGCCATCTCGGCCGATCAACTCCGCGCGAGCTATTCGCGGGCTGCTCGTCATTGCCTTCGCGTTCAACCGGCACCTGTCGAGAGGACTGAGGCCAAGGTTCGGGCAACGAGGCACCTCCCGAGCGTGGGCTTCGTCGAACGGTTCGCGATGGCGCCTTCTGAGCCGACCATTGCCGGAGACGTCGAACCTTCGGGTAAGCGACGCCCGGAGAAATCCGACCGGACGACGGATCCGGAGCCGACCGATACCGAACTCGCCTCGGTTCGGGCCCGCCTCCGGTAGACAACCGCGTAACGACTTTTCCTTCGTAAAAGGGCAGCCCTGTGGCATTTCGCAGTGATACGACGCTCAACGACGATCCAAATGGTCTGCGGTTTTGGGAGCAACACGACCTGATCGACGATCAGCTGGTCGTTACGCCGGCTCGCAGCAGCCTGGAATGCATTATTTACTTCGATCCACAACGGCGAGAGTTTCTCGACTTCGATCGGATCGAAGAGAAAGTCTCCGCAGAGCTCGCGCCACGCCATCGCGTGTTCCGGTTCGAGCCACTGACCGGGGAGAACATGGCGAGTTGGTCGCCGTTCCTGACGCCAGAGGCCGAACGCGCTTTCCTGCGCCATGGCTATGGCCGAGCGCCCGTCGGGCTTTCATCCGGCATTCCGCGTCCGCCGCGTCCGGTCGGATCGCCCGAGAAGAACCGGACGCTGAATCTGAACTACGATGCTTTCTACGGCCTTGCCGCAAAACTGAATGCGACTCTGAGGGCTATTCAGGACATCAGACCGGCAGGCGCTCTCCCGGCGTGGCTGCGGCGCGATCCGGCCGAAATTCTCCAGCCCGTCTGCGGCTGCCTGCCGAGGAACGGAGAGGATAAGCTCGGGATCCCCCTGACGCGACAGGGCGACCTCTGGCTCGGCTGCAATGATTTCAAGCGTAGCCAAGTCATCTTCCCCGCGGTTGCGGCCACGCCCGCGACGGCGGTCACGAAGGGGCGCGAGGTGCGTGTCCGCTGGTACGGGCTGAGCCAGGAGAAGATGAGAGCGCAGATCCGTCGCGAGTTGACGGACTGCCTCGACAACGATGTCGACGGCTTCGACCTGCCGGCTCTCGCCCTGTTCATGTGCCAGAACGTCATGATGTTGCGGCTCGCCGCTGAAGCGGTGCGGCGCCGGTTCGCCGCCTCCCGCGATCAGTACGACGACGATCGGCGCGTTCGCGATCATGAGGATCTCAATCTGAGCCTGAAGATTGAAGGCGCGCACGACATCGATCCTGCCCTTGTCCGCCTGCAAATCGAGCACTGGGAGCCGACGCTTGCGGAGCGAACTCTGATCGGCTTCTATGGTGGCACCGCTCCGGTCCCGAGCCACAACTCAACGACCGAAGTTTTGCGAATCGAGCGGCTTGCCCGCTGGGTGGGCGAACTGCGTCGAGGCTGCCACGCTGATCTCGATCCCGCGACCGCGGCGGACATCCTCGGCATCTTCGAGCGCCCGTCGCCCGAATTCCTGGACCTCTTCGACCACCGGGTCGCATGGTCCCCCTTCGCCGTTCTCGACTCGCTGATCGGAGGGGCCGGCTGGACCGTCCTCCGAGAGGCGGCCCTGCGCGTCGTCGAACGGTCGGTGCCGTTCAGCGTCTCGTACGCCTTGAGCGGCCAAGGGCAACGATTGCCCGGTGCGAACGTCGATCTCCCAAACCGACACGTAACGGTGTTCGGTCCGGCACTGCTGTTGCCGATCGAGAACGGATCCGAGCTTCGGGATCAGGCACGAGTGATCTCCCCTCGCGGATTGTACGTCGACTGACGGGCGCGCTCTTCCGGGGTCTTCTGCTGCACTGCAATTCGTCGGGACCAAGCAGTCGTATCCAGGGCGGGCGCTGGGCCGAGCAGCCCGCGCGAGCCGCTCCCAAGCCCGGGACGGCTCGACCCATACGGAAGGAGTGCAAGCGCATGCCGGGATACGACATGGACCTGGACATGAAGGTCAAGGCGGTCGGAGACGACCTCGTCGGCAGGCTCCGAGCCCTCAGTGGGCTCGAAGCGGTCGAGTCTCACCGCTTCGCAGTCAGAACCTGCCAGGACGCCCTCGGCGCCCTGCCGATCGGCGACGGCCTCAATAGACTGAGCGACGCTCAGGTCCAGGCGTTGCTGCCGAAGGTCGAGGCGGCCCGCGTGGCCGTCGCGGTCCTGGCCGCCGTGCTTGAACAACGCGGCCGAAACTCGAGGCGGCCCGCGTGGCCGTGGCGGTCCTGGCTGCCGTGCTTGAACAACGCGGCCGAAAGACGAGGTGGCCCGCGTGACCGTGGCGGTCCTGGCTGCCGTGCTTGAACAACGCGGCCGATGATCTGATGGCCACGTGAGAAGGGCCGCGGGTGGGAACGCTTCCATCCGCGGCCTTTTCTGTTCGAGGTTGGCGTCGCGCCGCGTCGTGTCGCGCGGCTAGGCTTGCGCGGCCCTGACACCATGACCAGCCTTGCGTGGCGCGGTCAGCCAGCGCGCGGCAACGTAGCCCTCCCGCTTCTTCGGCCAGACCGTCAGCGGCCAATCGAGTTCGTAGACGTCGCCGAGCCCGGTGATCGCGGCGCGTAAGCACTTGTGCGTCGGGTCCTCCGGGTCGGTACCGTTCAGACGAACGCCGAGATCGCGCGTCAGCGCCGTCGTTGACAGGAGCGGCCGCTCACCGCGCAGGGTCCGATAGGCAGCCTTGCGGTCGGGGTCATCGTTGCGCTCGTGCCAGACGAGCGTCCGTCGTCCGATCAGCGCCTCCGCCCGCTCCGCTGAGGCACCCGTGGCGAGAGCCGAGAAGATCCGCAGTCGGAACAAGTCCTGCACGACCTGTCCCTGCTCGGCGCCATAGACGACCGGAAGCTGGGCGAGGCTCTGAACCGCTGCAGATACTACGAGGCCCTTCTCCCGTCCCAGGGCCAGGGCGGTCTCTATGCGCGGGATCCGGCCGAGAGCTGCGAACTCGTCGAGCACCAGGGTCACACGGCGTTGCGGATCGACCGGCAGGCTCGGATCGCTGATCCCGACCACGACCCGGCCGAGCACGGTCGTCGAGACCAAGCTCGACAACACTTCGTACTCGGACGTTGTCTGCAGGACGACCGTGCGCGGTCCTTGGCCTCGCAACCAGCGCCGGACCGAGAAGCGCCGCTCCCGCGGCGTGTTGGCCCAGGCCAGAGCGAGCGGACGTATACCGGCGAGGGCACCGGACCACAGCGTCGCCATCACGCCGAAGGTGGTGTTACCGATCCCGTCCTCGCCTTGACCGAGCAGTGGGCTGGCGGAGAGGTCGAGGCGGGCGACCCTGGCGCGGATCGCCTCGGGCTCGTCGAGCAGACGCTCGAACAGGTCTAGGAATGTCCAGCGGCCTTCGTGCTCGGCGGCAAGGTCGTGCAGGACATCGACGAACACTGCACGCGCGCTCTGCGCCCAGAATGCACCGCCTTCCGACATCGGAATGACGGCGGCGGCCAGATCCATGTAGGCCGCGTCGCCGACGAGGTCGGCGGCCGCGTCCCAGGCCCAGCCTTCTGCGTGATGCGCGCCGATCAGCGCCGTTTCCTCGCGATCGAAGGACTGAGCGACGTCGCCCTTGACGCAATGCAGGAGGACCTGGTCTCCGCGGGCCATGGCCTGGCTGGCCAGAGCCCGCAGGATGTTCGACTTGCCTGAGCCCTTGTCACCGACGACCAGCAGACCCAGACCCTCCGCCTCGCGCGGCAGCCGCACGCCTGGTGCGAGCCAGAGGCCCATCTTGGACGTGGCCCCGTAAATGCCCCGCAGCCGCCCGGTCAGCATCCGCGCGGCATCCTCGTCGCGGTAATGTCGGGGCTCGTCGGCATGGGGTTGCATGACCCCGCAATCGCTCAGCGGCGTGTTCCGGTGCGCGAGGAAGCCAGCGACCAGCCCTCCGGCGAGCGCACAGAGTAGAGCGAGACCGGCCCGGCGCTGCATGCTGAGTTCGACCCAGGGATAGTCGAGGTAGGCTGGAAACTGGCGAAGCGGGATCCGGTAGGCGCCGTCACTGGGATCGGTGAAGGGCAGCGCCAGCACCGTCAGCACAGGCATCGCCGCGACCGTGATCACAGTCATGGCGAGGAGCGCCGTCTTTACGGACGGTGCTAATGAGCGGCGCGGTGCTGTGCCGAGATGCGGTTGGAGGAATGCGGACATCGTTCGTTCCTGGACAGGGAGGGACGGCCGCGGGCGTCCTGGAGGGCGTCCGCGTTCGGTTTCGGTCGTCTCGTCGGGGTTCAGAAGTTGCTCAGGCGGAGCAGCGCAACACAGACGGCCGCCAGCAACGCGCCGGTGGCGTAGCCCCAGCGCCGTGCCCGGACCTCGAAGCCGGGAGCATCCTCCCGACACGCGCACCACCAGCCCTCGATCCTGGCGACAGCCGGCTTCGCGGGCCGCCGTGGCCGGGACGCGACCGGTCTCGCCCTGGCCGAGCGCTCTCCACTCCCGATCGGTTTCTGCCCGACCGCCGTCGGCGCCTCGTGCCGCAGTTCCCTGATGAATCGGGCGAGGCCGTCGGGTCCGAGGCGGCTGAGCCGCCTCGCACTGATCGCTCCGGGATCCGTCAGTGCTTCCCGTGCTGTTCGCCGCGCCAGGGCGAGGCGGGCGGCCCGCCCTTCGTCGAGGATCGCCTCCTCGACGGCCTGCCGCGCGGATCCCGATCGCGGCAGGCCCGAACCGAGAGCGTGCGTCGGCGGTCCCAGGGCTTCCTCAGGGCGGCTGCGGCCGAGGTCGGCGGGCATCACGCCTCTCCGGGGGCGACGATGCCCGGCAAGAGGGGCGCGAGCTCCGCCCGCATCGTGCGCACGAAGGCGGTGACCGCCGAGCGCATGATCTTGGCCTCGGACACCTCCTCGCCGAGCAGCGCGGCGGCCTCGACCGGCGCGAGGCTCATGGCCTTGATGAAGCGCAGCGCGTGGTTCTCGTAGGCGCTCCAGGCATCCGCCTCGATCAGCGGCATGACGAGATGGTGACGGCTCGGGCCGTCGAGGAGCGGCGCGAGTTCCGAGCGCCAGACGAGGGCGGCGTCCGAGCGTGGCTTGAGTTCTGATAGGCGTCCGTCGCGCTGGTTCTCGACGAAGACGATGCTCGCCTGCGGCAGCGCCTGCACAAAGGCCCGAATCGTCGCCGCCGCCTGCCGCAGCGCCTCGCTCTCGATCGGTGCGGGCACCAGAACGACGGCGGACATGCCCCAGGCGGCCAAATCCTCCTGCAACTCGGCCTTGCGCGCCCAGAGCGCCGTCAGCTCGACCCGGTTGGCACCGACATCGAGCAGGACGCAGGCCTCGGTCCGCGGCGCCTCGGCGCAGGCATCGTAGAGCGGTGCGAACGGGCCGGTCAGTGCCCGAGGCGCCCGCATCGCGGCCTCGTAGTCCGGCACGATGGTGGCGACGCGGGCCCCGAGCATCGCCCCGAGCCGGCGCTGATCGTCGACCTGGAAGGGGCGGTAGGGCCGTCCGGCCAGCGTCCAGAGATCGGCGATCAGGGTCGCCAGCGTGGACTTGCCGACGCCGCCTTTGCCGCTGGCCACCGTGACGAACTGGGGGCGAGGGGCGATAGAGGCGGGCGGTGGATGAGAACCGGTGTCGCCGGTCGGCCGGGCGGACTGCGAAGGTTTGGCTGGCATGGTCTGCTCCTGGTCGGTGCCGCGGACACGTGTCCGTGGACGGAGCAGACCGAGCATCGGATTACCTGCCTGGAATTGCATTGCAGCTTATATTCTGGCGAGCCGTCGCCACGCGATAGCTTTTCTAGCAATGCAATTGGGCCGCCCGAGGCACGCCTACTGAACTGCTTCCAAATCTGGAGGCAGCTATGGTTGCGTCGATCGCGGCAGGAACATCCCCTCGCTACTATCTTGCTCAGGTCGAGTACTATCTCGGCGGTCGCGAGCCGGCCGGACGATGGCTCAGCGTAGGTCCCGGTCTCGGCTTAGAGGCCGGTACACAGGTCGAGCGCGCACCGTTCGAGCGCCTGCATGCCGCTCGGGACGAGCAGGGTCGTCCGCTGCTCAGCCACCGCGATGGCCGGGCCGAGCGGGTCGGCGGCTACGACGTCACCTTCAGTGCGCCCAAATCCGTGTCTCTGCTCTGGACCCTCGGCGACCCGGAGATGCGGATCGCGGTGGAGGCGGCGCAGGTGGCGGCGGTCGCCGCCGCGCTCGACCTGCTCGACCAGAACGCCGCGTTTTGCCGCCGCGGCAAGGGTGGCCTGATCCGCGAGCGGGTCAAACTCACGGCGGCACTGTTCCAGCACGGCGAGGCGCGTCCGGCCGAGCATGATGACCGCCTGACCTTCTCCGACATGGCGTTGCATCATCACGCCTGTGTGCTGTCGCTGGCGCAGCGGGCCGACGGCAGTTTCGGTGCCCTCGACGGCAAGGCCCTGTTCGCTTGGAAGATGGCGGCCGGTGCGGTCTACCACGCCGAGTTAGCCCGCGGCCTGCAGAGGATCGGCCTTGCTATCGAGCCCGCCGGCTCGAACGGCCTGTTCGAGGTCGCTGGCGTCGACCGTGGCCTGTGCGCGTACTTCTCGGCCCGTCGCAACGAGATCGAGGACGAACTCGCGCAGGCCGGAATCGGCAGCAGCGCCGAAGCGCCCGCGCTCGCCGCCGCCAAGGCACGAGCCTCCCGCCGGGCCAAGGAGCCGGCGACCCACGCGGGCGAGGATCGTCACGTCTTCTGGCGCGAGCGCGCCGCGGCGCGCGGGTTCGCACCGGAGGCGGTGCTGCGCGCGGCCGTCGACCAGGGGCGGAAAGTGACTGTTCTGTCGCATGACGAACGGGAGGCCCTGATCCGCGCACGGGTCGAGGCGATCCCGAGCGCGCTCACCCAGACGCAGAGCCTGTTCGAACACCGGCATCTGGTCGCCGCGGTCGCATCGGCTCTCGTCGGCACCGGTACCGGGGCCGAGCGCGCCGCGGCTGAGGTCGACCGGCTGGTCGCGGCCGGCGAAGTCGTAGCACTGGGGTGTGACGCGCGCTGGCCGCACCCGGTCTACTCGACACGGGAGATGATCGGCATCGAGCGCGGTCTGCAGGCCGCCGCGGTCGACCTCGCCGCATGCAGCGTGGACAACTCTCCGGCCGCGGCGCGGGTCGCGGAACTCGTGCGCCTCGCCGACCTCAACCCGGAACAGGCGCATGCCGCACGGTTCGCCGCAGCCGCTACGGTTCTCGGCATCATCGAAGGCGCGCCGGGGGTCGGCAAGACGACGCTACTCGCGCCGGTGGCGCAGGCTTGGCGGGAGACCGGTTGGCGTATCATCGGCGCGGCGAGCGCCTGGAAGGTCGCCCACGCTCTGCGCGACGACCTCGCGATCGAGGCGCGGGCCATCGACAGCTGGCTGGCGGGCGCGGATCAGGGGCGGCCGTTCCTGCAGGACAAGACCCTGCTGCTGATCGACGAGGCCGGCCTCACCGGCAGCCGGCAGCTGCATCGGATACTGCAGGAGGTCGAGTGCGCCCGGGCTCGGGGTGAGCAGGTGGCGTTGCGTCTCGTCGGCGACCGCAAGCAGCTGCAGCCGATCGGTGGCCCTGGCCTTCGTATCGTCGCCGACGCGATCGGGACGCAGCGGGTCGACACCATCGTGCGTCAGCGTCACGGCTGGGCACGTGAGGCGGTGACGCATCTCGGCGCAGGGCGTGCCGAAGAAGCCCTGGCGCTGTTCGATCGTCACGGCGTCCTCAGCGCGTGTGCCGGGCCCCGCGCTACCGTCACGGCGATGATCACCGCCTGGGCCTCGGCGCGCGATTCGACCCGAACCACGGCGGAACCGCTGCTGATCGCGCGGACCAACCGTCAGGTGCTGGCACTGAACGCGGCTGTGCGCGAAGTCCTGCGGGGCGAGGGCCGTCTTGCAACCGAGGATGGCGCGAGCCTGAGTGCAGTCACCGCCTCAGGCCACGAGCACCAGCTCGGCTTGGCCGTCGGCGATCGTATCCGCTTCCTCGCCCGCGTGGACGCGATCGACGCGATCAACGGAACGGAGGCCGTTCTCACCGGGATCGAGCGGCACGATGGTTCCGGCGGAGGCGGGCTGCGCCTGACGGCCAGGATCGGTGACCGTGAGGTCGGCTTCGCGCCTTCCGAGCTGGCCGACCATCGAGGCCGCGTGCGGCTCGGGCACGCTTATGCCACGACCTGCTTCGGGGCTCAGGGGCTGACCACCGACGAAGCGCTGGTCTGGGTCGATGCCGGGCTCGATAGGCACCATGCCTTCGTCGCTGCGAGCCGGGCACGCGAGATGACCCGGCTGTTCGTGGACCACGTCAGTCTCGACGCCGCGGTTCGTCAAGGCCGGTCTCTGAACGAGCGGGGCCGCCCGGTCGAACCCGACGAGCGCCGGATCGCGCTCGCGCGGCTTCTCGCTCGCTCGGGGGAGAAGGCCTCGACGCTCGATCATCCCGCCGCGATCGGTGCGAGCCGGGAACCGATCGACCAGCCTCGATCCGTCGGGGGCATACCCAAGACGGACGTTCCCGCCATCGAGCAGAGAGGCGCGGACGCCCGCCTGCCGACGCGCGACCGCCGTCGCAGCAATGGGCTCACCCTCGATGGCTGAGCCCGCCCGTACATCCCCTACCTCAATCGTCAAGCGGAAGCGGCCGGCTCGGGGCAAGCGCGACGGGCTCAGGGTGGTCATCGACCATCTCGATCTGTCGTCAATCAGCCAACGGGAACTCGATGTTCTGGAGACCTATCTCGGCGCGCGTCTCGACGAAATCTTGCGCAAGATGCGCACATGACATCGCTCGGGCGCTCGACGCGATCGAGACGGCTGACATCCGCTCGATGCGCGGCCTCATGGCTTGGCTCGCTGTCGAAATGGTGCCGATCCGCGGCGACGCAGCTTGGCGACCGTCCTCGGGCATAATGCCCCCCTCAACGTCCCCGATCTGGATCGATGGCGCGGTACACGCCAGCCTGACGCCGCTGGTCGATGCGCTGTTCCATGAAGCGACTCATGCCACCAGTCGCGCCTTTCGCAACCATACGCTCCTTCCCGGCTGCAGGCTGCATCCGCAGGAGCACGTTGCCGAGGAGATAGCGGCAGGCTCGCCATGGCGCGATGTTCCTCACCGACCAGAGCTACGATGACGCGATCGAGGTCAGCACAGCACCGCGAGATACCTTATGACGATACGATCTCGTCGGGTCAGAGCAAAGCCGGCCGTCGCGCGTCAGTCGCGCTGGGAAAATCACAGGATGCGGGCCGCCATCCTCTTGAGACCACGCTGCGTACGAATCAGACTCCGTGAAGCGTAAGAGAGTACTCCCATGACGATGCATGTTCCAAAATCTCGGGTCGTACAGCCTCATAACGGGCCGTTGAGGGCGGTCGCTTACTTGAGAGTCTCGACCGGACGACAGGCAGAGTCGGACCTTTCCATTCCCGATCAGAGGAAGAGGGTCTCATCCTTCTGTGCCGACAAGGGCTGGTCGATGATCGCCGAGTACGTCGAGCCTGGAGCCTCGGCCACCGACGACAACCGGCCCGCATTCCAGAAGATGATCGAGCGGGCCTGCGATGGTGACCACCCCTTCGAAGTGATCGTCGTCCACTCCTACAGCCGCTTCTTCCGCGATGCCTTCGGCCTAGAGATGTACCTTCGCCGGCTCGCCAAGGTTGGGGTGCGGCTGGTCTCGGCCACGCAGGAACTCGGCGACGATCCCGCTCAGGTGATGATGAGGCAGGTGATCGCCCTGTTCGACGAGTACCAGAGCCGTGAGAACGCCAAGCATGTCCTGCGCGCGATGAAGGAGAATGCCGAGCAGGGTTTCTGCAACGGCGCCCGGCCGCCGCTCGGCTACCTGACCAAGGAAGTCGAGCGCCGCGGCAATCGGATCAAGAAGCGGCTCGTTATCGATCCGGTCGAGGCCGAGACGGTGCGGCTGATCTTCCGGCTCTACCTGCACGGGGACGGCACGTCCGGACCACTCGGGATCAAGAAGCTGGTTTCATGGCTGAACGCAAAGGGGTACCGCACACGCTCGGGAGCACGCTTCGGTGTCGCCTCGATCCACACCATCCTGACCAACAAGGTCTATATCGGCGAGTGGGTGTTCAACCGGCGGGACTCTAAGCTCGACTTTGGCCATTTCGACCGGCCGTGGAACGCGCTGGGTGACGAAGCGGGCTTGATGGATAGGCTGGTGGTGTCCCTCGCCAGAGACGCCCCATGCCGCACCTGCCCGCCCGCTTCGCCGGGA
>NZ_VRVA01000133.1:0-12972 GCF_008039945.1 Methylobacterium sp. WL64 | reverse complement strand
GGGCCGACCGGGTTGGTGCTGGTGGGCGTGTCCACGGGGGGGCCCGGGGTGCTGGAGGAGATCCTGCCCCGCCTGCCGAAGGATTTCCCCTGGCCGGTCCTGGTCGCGCAACACATGCCGAGCAGCTTCACCGGCGTCTTCGCCCGCCGGCTGAACGACCTCTGCGCCGTCTCGGTGGTGGAGGTCGCCCGGCAGATGCCGATCGAGCCCGGCACGGTCTACATCGCCAAGGGGGATGCCGACCTCGTCGTCACCCGCCGGGGCACCGGCTACTCGGCGACGCCGCTGCCGCAGAGCAACGAGCATATCTGGCATCCCAGCGTCGCCCGCATGGTCGAGAGCGCGCTCGCGCATCTCCCAGCCAACCGGCTGATCGCCGTGCAGCTCACCGGCATGGGCGACGACGGCGCCGAGGCCATGGCCCGGGTGCGGGCCGGCGGCGGCATGACCATCGCGCAGGACGAGGACACCAGCATCGTCTTCGGCATGCCGCACGAACTCATCAAGCGCGGCGGGGCCAGCCTGGTCCTGCCGAGCGACGCGATCGCAGAGCAGCTCGTCGGGTGGCTCCGTGCCCCGGAAGCCGGCGCTCGAGCCGGGGAACGCCGCCGTGGCCCTTAAGAAACCGACCCTGCCGAAGCCCGACGCCGAGGCGCCGCCGCACGCGGATCTCGACGCGCTCACGGCCGCCCTCGCCTCGCCGGAAAGCGGCGAGCGGCGCCGGGCCGCCCGCGAACTCGGCGCCTTCCCGGAGGCCGGGCCGCTGCTGTGCGCGCATCTCGGCCGCGAGCCCGCCGCCAGCGTCCGCGCCGTGATCCTGACGACGCTGATCCGCCTCAAGTCCCCCGCGGTGGTGGAGGGCCTGCTGCCCTTGCTCCGCAGCGAGGACAGCGGGCTGCGCAACGCCGCGATCGAGGTGCTCCAGGAGATGCCCGCCGAGGTCGAGCCGCACGTCGCCGACCTGCTGGCCGATCCCGACAGCGACGTCCGCATCCTGACGGTCAACATGCTGAGCCTGCTGCCGCACCCGAAGGCGCCGGACTGGCTGGCCGAGGTCGTGGCGCACGATCCCCACATCAACGTCTGCGCGGCGGCGGTGGACGGCCTCGCGGAGATCGGCAACGAGGCCGCCGTCGCGCCGCTCCAGGCCCTGGCCGCGCGCTTCCCGGAGGTGCCGTTCATCCGCTTCGCGGCCGCCGCGGCGATCCGCCGGATCGGAGGCGCATGATGCAATCCTCCCGTTCCCTCGGGCAGACCGCCTCGGCGATCCAGATCAGCGAGGACGAGTACGAGAAGTTCTACGAGTATTTCTATCGCCGCACGGGCATCTCGTTCAGCGGCAAGAAGGAGTATTTCGTCGAGAAGCGACTCCTGGAGCGGATCGCCAAGACCGGCAGCGACAGCTTCAAGGCCTACTTCACCCTGCTGCGCTTCCAGGCGTCGGGGGAGGAGCTGCAGCATCTCGTCAACCTGATGACGGTCAACGAGACCTACTTCTTCCGCGAGGACTATCAGTTCGATGCCCTGGTTCGGGGCATCCTGCCCGAGATCACCCGGACGCGCCGGCCCGGCGCGACGCTGCGGATCTGGTCGATGCCCTGCTCGACCGGGGAGGAGCCCTACTCGATCGCGATCCAGATCCTCGAACACTGGTCGCGGGCGGACGAGTTCGCCATCGAGATCACCGGGTCGGACATCGATTCCCGGGTGCTGGCCGATGCCCGCAAGGGGATCTACGGCAACCGCTCCCTGCAGCGGTTGTCGCCGGAGCTGCGCAAGAAGTATTTCCGCCGTCTCGGCGACGACCAGTTCGAGATCCACGAGGAGCTGCGCAGCTCCATCGAGTTCTCGATCGCCAACCTGTCCGACCCGATCCACATGCACCGCTATCGCGCGATGGACGTGATCTTCTGTCGGAACCTGCTGATCTACTTCGACGACACGTCCCGACGCGCCGCGGTCGAGGCGCTCTACGAATGCCTGATCCCGGGCGGGTTCATCTGCCTGGGCCATTCGGAGAGCATGAGCCGCATGTCGTCGATGTTCCTGCCGCGCAAGTTCGGCGACACGATCGTCTACCAAAGACCGATCGAACAGGATTGAGACGGGCATGTCCGGGAAACGAATACTTGTCGTCGAAGACGGCATCACGATGCGGATGTTCTACCAGGACGTGCTCGGCCGGGCCGGGTTCGTGGTCGAGGAGGCCACCAACGGGGTCGAGGGCCTGGAGAAGGCGCTGCTCGGCGGCTACGACCTGATGATCGTCGACATCAACATGCCCAAGATGGACGGCTACGAGCTGGTGTCCCGGATCCGGCGCGAGCCGTCGCTCCAGGCGACCCCGGTGGTCACGATCAGCACCGAGGCCCAGGACGCGGATGCGAGCCGGGCCTACGAGGTCGGCGCCAACTTCTACATCGTCAAGCCGGCCGATCCCGTGCTGCTGGTCGAGACCGCGCGCCTGCTGACGGGCGCGCAGCCATGACCAACCCCCTGCTGGCTCGGTTCATCCCGGAGGCGCGCGAGCTGCTGCAGGTCTCGGCCAGCGGTCTGCTGAAGCTGGAGCGGAACCCGACGGACGAGACCGCGATCAACGAGGTGTTCCGGGCGGTCCATACGATCAAGGGTTCGTCCGGCCTGTTCGACGCCATGGCCCTGACCCGGCTGGTCCACGCCGCCGAGGATCTCCTCGGGGAGGTCCGGTCCGACGCGCTCCAGATCGACTCCGCGCTGATCGACATGCTGCTCGACAGCCTGGACCAGGTCGGCCAGTGGATCGACGCGCTCGAGCGGCGCGCGGCCTTGCCGGCGGATGCCGACGGGGTGGCGCACCGGATGGCGACGCAGCTGCGTCAGCGCCTGGGATCGCAGGACGACGCGGGGGCGCCGGCGGCGGACGCGCGGCAGGAGGCCGATCCGGCACCCGCCGGAGCGGTCGCGACGGTGCCGCCGGCGCTTCTCGCCCGCCTGCCGGCCGCCGCCTGCCTGGACGCGTTCCGCCGCGCCTGCGGCGGCCAGGCCGTGCATCTGGTCCGCTACACGCCGGAGCCGGGCTGCTTCTTCAACGGCACCGACCCCCTGCTGACGATCCAGCAGGTGCCGGACGCGCTCGCCCTCGACATCGCGGCGACCGAGCCGTGGGGTCCGCTGGAAGATCTCGACCCCTACCAGTGCAACCTGCACTTCGCCCTGCTGAGTACGGCGCCCCGGCCCGAGATCGAGCAGGCGCTGCGCTACGAGCTGGACCAGGTCACCATCGCGGCCGTGCGGCCCCGGGACCTGGTGCGGATCGACGGCGCGGCCAGCGACGGTCCGATCTGGGACGACTTTCGCGAGGCGGCCTCGGGGTTCCTGGCCGCCGGGCGCCACGACGACCTGCGCAAGGCCGTGGGGGCGCTGCGCAGCGTCGCCGGGCCGATGCTGTGGCGGCGGCAGGCGCTGGACTGGCTCGACGCCGCCCTGTCGGCGGGATCGCCCGATGCGGGTCTCGTGGCGTCCCTCGTGGCGGCCGCCGGCTCGGGCCGGCTCGATCCGGCTCCGGCCCTCCCCGCGCCGGCCGCGCCGGCACCCGAGCCGACGCCAAAGCCGGCCGCGCAAGCCGCCGATCCACGGCAAGACCTCGCCCGCTCCGTCCTGGCGAGCCAGCATCGGATCCTGGAGCGCACCGGCTACGACGCGGAACGCCTCGCCTCGGTCGGCACCGTGGTGGGGAACGTGCTCCTGAGCCTCGGCCGCGACGCCGACCGCGCCGCGGTCCAGGCGGCCCTGGCGGAGGCCCGGGCGTCCCGCTCGGTCGCGCCCGTGCTCGACGCCCTCTCGGCTGTGCTGGCCGGCGCCCCGCTCCAGCGCGCCGAGGCCGCGCCGGACCTTGCCGGGACGCTGCCGCAGACCTTCGCCGAGGAGGCCGCGCCGGTCGCAGCCGCCGCCGGCAAGGAGCCCGAGGGGCGCATCGCCGCGAAATCCCTGAAGGTCGATCAGGCCAAGATCGACCTGCTGATGAACCTGATCGGCGAACTCGTCGTCTCGAAGAACGCCCTGCCGTTTCTCGCCAAGCGGGCGGAGGAGACCTACGCCTCGCGCGAGATGTCCCGCGAGATCAAGGAGCAGTACGCGGTCATCGACCGGCTCGCCCAGGAGATGCAGGGCGCGATCATGCAGGTCCGCATGCTGCCGGTGGCCGAGATCTTCGACCGCTTCCCCCGGCTGGTGCGGGACCTCGCGCGCAAGCTCGGCAAGCGGATCGACCTCGTCCTCGAAGGCGAGGACACGGCCGCCGACAAGACCATCGTCGAGGCGCTGGGCGACCCGCTGCTGCACATCGTCCGCAACTCCCTCGATCACGGCATCGAAACCCCGGACGAGCGCCGGGCGGCGGGCAAGTCGGCGACCGCCCGGATCCTGCTCAAGGCCCGCCAGGAGGCCGACAGCGTCGTCATCGAGGTCCAGGACAACGGCCGCGGCATCGATCCGGCGCGGATCCGCAGCGCCGCCGTCGCCAAGGGCGTGGTCGGCCAGGAGGAGGCGGACCGCCTGTCCGACCAGGAGGCGATCAACCTGATCTACCGCCCGGGCTTCTCGACGGCGGCGGAGATCTCGGACCTGTCCGGCCGCGGGGTCGGCATGGACGTGGTGCTGACCACCGTGGAGAAGCTCGGCGGTCAGGTCTCGGTGAGTTCCCGCCTCGGCGAGGGGACGACGACGCGCCTTGCCCTGCCGCTCAGCATGGCGGTCACCCGGATCATGATCGTGGAGGCCGCCGGCAGCCTCCACGGCGTGCCGATGGACATGATCGTCGAGACCGTGCGGGTGCCGCGCGCGCGCATCCGCAGGATCAAGAAGGCCGAGACCTTCGTGCTGCGCGAGACGATCATCCCCCTGCTGCAGCTGTCGCGCCTGCTGCACCTGCCCGAGCAACAGCAGCAGCAATCCCAGGGTGAGGACGACGCCGCCGTCCTGGTCTGCCACGTCAGCGGCCGACGGGTCGGGCTGATCATCGACAACTTCCGGGAGGGGATGGACGTGATCCTGAAGCCCCTGGAGGGCGTCCTGGCCGGCATCGGCGGCTATGCCGGCACCACGCTGCTGGGGGACGGCCGGGTCCTCCTGGTCCTCGATCTCAGGGAGTTGCTGTGATGGGCATCCGGATCGCCCGCAAGACCGTCCATCTCGAAGGGCACTGCACCGTCGAGGAGGCCCCGCCGCTGCTGGAGGCCCTGCGCAAGCCGGGCCCCCACAAGGTCGTGCTGACCAAGTGCCTCGGGCTCCACGCCGCGATCCTGCAGGTCCTGGCCGCAGCGCGGCCGGCCGCCCTCACGCCGCCCGCCGACCCGGCGCTGGCCGGGGTCGTGATGCCGTTCCTACAAGGGGCCGCGGAGGCCGCCCCGCCGGCGCCCGGAGCGGCCGCTTGACCAGGATCCTGGCCATCTCGAACCGGAAGGGCGGCAGCGGCAAGTCGACGACCTCGGTCAACCTGGCCGCGGAATGCGGCGCCCGCGGCTGGCGTACCCTGCTGGTCGACCTCGACACCCAGGGCCATGCCGGCCTCGGCTTCGGCATCGTGCCGGAGCGCGATGCCCCGACCGCCCACCACATCTTCACGGACCCGGCCTTCGACCTGCAGGATGCCATCCGGCCGACCGCCTTCGCGGGCGTGTCGGTCGCCCCCGCCGACCAGCTGTTCGACGGCACCAGGACCGTGGACCGCAGCGTCTCGGCCCTGCAGCGCTGCCTGCGCGCGCCGGAGATCGGGGCGCGCTTCGACCTCGTGATCGTCGACACGCCGCCCTCGCTGGACATGATCCTGGTCAACGCCCTGGCGGCGGCCGACGGCGTGCTCGTCCCGATGATTCCGCACGCCCTGTCGGCCGAGGGGGTGCGGCAGCTGGCGCGGCTGTTCTTCCGCATCGCCACCACGGTGAACAGTGACCTGACGGTGGTCGGCCTGCTGCCGGTGATGCTGAACGTGCACACCAATCACCACCGCGAGACCATGCAGGAGATCGCCCGGGAATTCGGAATCGAGCGCGTGCTCACCGGGATCCGGACTGACATCCGCCTGGCGGAGGCGTTCGCCGTCCGCAAACCGATCCGGGACTACGCCCCGTCCAGCCGCGGCGCGGCCGATTACAGCGTGCTGGCCGACGAGCTGACCGCATTCTGGCAGGCCGAGGCGGCGCCCGCACCCCACGCAGCACCCTAGGAGACCGTGTTGGCTACGACGATCATGATTGTTGACGATTCCCCCACGATGCTGATGAGCATCGAGGGCATCCTGGGCAAGGCCGGGCTCGGCGTCGTGAAGGCTGCCAGCGGCGAACAGGCCCTGGAGACCCTGCAGGCGGGCACCAAGCCGAACCTGCTGATCACCGACCTGAACATGGGGGCGATGAACGGCATCGACCTCATCCGCCGGGTGCGCAAGCTCCCGGGCCTGCAGTTCATCCCGATCCTGATGCTGACCACCGAGTCCCAGCAGGACAAGCGCAACGAGGCCAAGTCGGCGGGCGCCACGGGCTGGATCGTCAAGCCGGTGGATCCGGAAGCCCTGCTCAAGGTGATCCGCCAGCTCGTCCCCGGAGCCTGACCATGGCCTGTGCGATGCCGCCGCGCGCGATCCGATGGCTCGGCCCGCTCTGCGCGGTGCTGGCCGCCGTGGCGCTCGCCGCCGTCGGCACGGCCGCGTTCGGCCCCGTGCCGGGCGTCGCCGCCATCGCGGCGGTCGGCTTCGCGGCGACATGGGCAGCCAGTTGGGCAGCCAGTTGGGGAACCGGTTGGGCCGCGGCCCGGGCCGCGGCTGCGGCACGCCCGCCGGCCGGCCCGGAGGCGCACGGGTCTCAGGAGACCATGCCGGCGGCGGCGGCGGCGCCCCCGGAGGATCGGCGGGATGGGCCCGCCGGGCGGGACGGGGCGGACCCCGCGGAGATCCAGGCCACCCTGGCCGAACACCTCGCGGTCTACGACCGCCTGTTCGAACGCGCCGCCACCGACACCGCCTCGGTCACCGTCGAGACCGAGGCCGCCGCCTACGACATCATGACCAGCCTGCGGGAGGTCGACGGCGCGATGACCGAGCTGCTGTCCTTCCTCGACCTGTCCGGCTCCAACGCCCGGGTGATCGAGATCGTGGACCAGACCGACCAGCAGCTCACCACGAACCGCCAGCTGATCGGCGACTTCCTGGTCCGGCGCGATCAGGACATGGCGGAGTGCCGGCAGCGGCTCGACGAGCTCGACGTCGCCACCGCGCAGCTGACCCGGGCCACCGACGGCGTGCAGTCCATCGCCCGCCAGACCAACCTGCTCGCCCTGAACGCCACCATCGAGGCGGCCCGGGCCGAGGCGGCCGGCGCGGGCTTCGCCGTGGTCGCCAGGGAGGTCAAGGAACTCTCGAGCGCCTCGGCCGACACCGCGACCCGGATCGCCCGGGACCTCGCCTCCTTACGCGAATCCATCCGGGAGAATTTCTCCACCCTGGTGACGGACCGCGTCGAGGACGAGCGCGGGGAATTGATGAAGATCGCCGCGGCGATCGCCAGCCTGACCGAGAACATGGAGCGCCTGGTCGCCCATCAGCGCGACACGCTGGTGAAGGTCCAGGAGGAGAGCGCCCGCATCGCGCAGCCGATCGTACGGCTGATCGGCTCGATTCAGTTTCAGGACGTCACGCGGCAGCGTCTTCAGCATCTCGAAGGTATTTTCGCCGCGGCGCGCACGCATCTCCAGGCGCTGGATCTATCGAATCCCTTGACGAAATCTTGGCCCGACGTTAAGTCTTTTGCAGACATCGCGCTCTCAGAAGGACCATCTCCTCCCAAAAGAGACGTCAATGCGATGAACGATATCGAATTGTTTTAGGAATTAGTGACATCCCAATATTACTAACGCGCATACGTCCTGTAATCAGGTCTTTCGATGCGCCATTCCCACAGACACGCCAGGAGGATTGATCGATGGCATCGATCCTCCTGACGGATGACGTTCCGGTCGTCAGGATGACGGTCCGGCGGTTTCTCGAGCGCGGTCAGCACCGGGTCGAGGAATGCAGCTCCGCCGCCGAGGCGGAGACGCTGCTGGGCGGCCGGCCGTTCGACCTCCTCGTCACCGACCTGTGGATGCCCGGCCGGGACGGCCTGACGCTGATCGGCTGGGTCAAGGCGAACCGGCCCGGCCTGCCGATCATCGCGATCACCGGCGGCGCCCCGCGGGCGCCGCAGCTCTTCTCGATGGAGGAGGCCGCGCGCGTCGGAGCCGACCGCGTGCTCATGAAGCCGGTGGGCATGCAGGAGCTCCTGGCCGCCGTCTCCGCCCTCGCGCCATCGGCCGCCAAGGAGTGACCGAACTTATGTACGGCGTCGGACAAACCCTCCTCCAGAATCGGGCAGGCGTGCTGGACGCGTGGCTCGCGCACCTGCGCGACGCCGCCCCGGCGGCCCAGCCGGCCTCGCTGCAGCTGCTCAAGCTCGAACTGGGCACGCTGGTCGAGAAGCTCACGGCCTACTTCCTCGCCAGCGAGGGCGAGGGCGCCGGAGCAGCCTTCAGAACCGTCGAGCAACAGGCCGCCACCATCAGCGCGGCCTGCGCCCGGGACGGCCTGACGCCGATGGAGACCGCCGAGCTGATCCTGGCGCTGAAGACGATCGCGGGCGCGCTGCTCAACCGCCAGGCCGGCGACGGGATCGCCGAGCCGGACCAGGCGCGCGCCGCCTTGGACGCGGCGGTGGACAAGCTGGCCCTCATCACCTTCGCGACCTTCGTCGAGACCCGCGAGGAGATCATCAAGCGCCAGGGCCGGGCCCTCCTCGACCTGGCGACCCCGGCCCTGCCGATCTGGCGCCACATCATCCTGATGCCGCTCGTCGGGATCATCGACACGCAGCGGGCCCGGCAGGTGATGGAGTGGCTGCTGGAGGCGCTCGCCCGCGAGGAGGCGCATATCGCGATCCTCGACGTGACCGGCGTGCCGCTGATCGACAGCCGCGTCGCCCTGCACCTGACCAAGACCGTCGAGGCCGCGCGCCTGCTCGGCTCCCGGGTGATCGTCACCGGCATCAGTCCGGACGCGGCGCAGACCCTCGTGAAGCTCGACGTGGACCTGTCGAGCATGATCACCCGGGGGACCCTGCGGGCCGGCCTGGCCGAAGCCTTCCGGCTCCTCGGCGAGAATGCCAAGGGCCCGATCGAGACGATGCTCTGATGCGCGTCCCCATTCTCCGGCTCGGCCGCGTCCTCCTGACTTCCCTGCCGGCCGACCTGACGGACCAGCAGGTGATGGACCTCCAGATCGACGCCCTCGCGCTGATCCAGGCCGGGAAGGCCGACGGTCTCGTCATCGACATCACGGCCGCGGACGTGGTGGATTCCTACATGGCCCGGATCCTGTCGGAGACGGCCAAGATGGTGAAGATCATGGGCGGGGTCGCGGTCCTGGCCGGGATGCAGCCCGCCGTGGCCCTGACCCTCGTGGAGATGGGCCGGGGCATGATCGACATGGAGACCGCCTTCGATCTCGAGGGCGGCGTGGCCAAGGTCGGTCGGATGGTGGCGTCCCGCGGAGGTCGCCATGACGAAGTCCCGGCCGCCTGATCGCGACGGACCGGAGCCGGAGGTGTCCGGCACCGCGACGTGCGCGGTCGTCGACATCCGGGGCCAGGACGACATCCTGCGGGCCCGCCAGGCGAGCCGCGCGGCCGCGGCGGCGATCGGGTTCGGCACCGTCGACCAGACCCGCCTGGCCACGGTCGTCTCCGAACTCACCCGCAACACCCTGACGTATGCCGGCGGCGGCGCGTGCCGCGTGCTGACCCGGGTGACCGCCCACGAGCGGAGCATCGTGATCGAGGTCGAGGATCAGGGCCCCGGGATCGCCGACATCACCGGCGCGATGACGCGCGGATACTCCACCGGGGGCGGCCTCGGGCTCGGCCTCGCCGCCGTGCACAAGCTGATGGACGACATGACGATCGAGACCCGTCCGGGCCGCACGCTGGTCCGGACCGGGATGACGAGGCGCCGATGAGTCCGGAGCCGGACGTGGTGACCGTCAGGGTGACGAGCGAGATCGACGCCGCCGAAGCGCGGCAGGAGGCCCGCCGGCTCGCGCTGCGGCACGGCTTCACCACCGTGCGGGCGCACGGCCTGGCGACGGCGGTCTCCGAACTCGCGATGAACCTCGTCCTCCACACCGACCGCGGCGGCCTGATCCGGCTGACCGCGCAGGATGCGACCGGGGCGGCCGTGATCGAGCTGGTCGCCGAGGATGACGGCCCGGGGATCCGCGACCTGACGCTGGCCATGGAGGACGGCTACTCGACCCGTGGCGGCCTGGGCTGCGGCCTCCCGGGGACGCGCCGCCTGGTCGACGCCTTCGCGATCACGTCGCATGTCGGGGAAGGAACCCGGATCGTCTGCCTGGTGCGGCGGCCATGAGCGCGCGTCCGCAGATCCCGACCCCCGTGATCGCCGCGGTGACCCGGACCTATCCCGGCGAGACTGCGTGCGGCGACATGGTCGCGTGGTGGCAGGAGGGGGACGCCACGCTGGCCTGCATCGTCGACGGCCTGGGCCACGGGCCGGACGCCCACCATGCCGCCCGGAGCCTGCTCGCCCTGGTCGAGGGACAGGTGGGCGTCGAGCCGACGCAGCGGCTCGCCACCGCCGACCGCTCCATGCGCCACACCCGCGGCGCCGCCGCGGCCTTGGTGCGGATCGACCCCGCCGCCGGGACCATCACGACGGCGGCGGTCGGCAACATCCAGGGCGCCCTGTTCGCCAAGCGGACGCTCCGGTTCGACGGCATGCCGGGGATCGTCGGGGCTGGCCTGCGCCCGCTCAAACCCCTCGTCGTGCCGTTCGTCCCCGCCGACATCCTGGTTCTGTGGACCGACGGCCTCCGGCCGGTGGACCTGGAGGCCGATCCGCCCTCCCTGCGCGGCGATCCGGAGCGGCTCGCCGCGGACCTGATGGCCAGCCACGGACGCGCGAGCGACGATTGCGGCGTCCTGTGCGTCGCCTTCCGGGGGTGAGGCCGGATGGAACACCTCCTGCGGCGCTACACCGACGGCATGGCGCGCTACGTCGCCACGGCCGCCGAGGCCCCGCTCCTCGACATCGAGGAACTCGGCCGCCTGGCGATCACCGACGACATCTCCCTCGACGAGATTGCCGGCCTGCATGAGGGCGCGGCGCTGGCGCTGTCCGACCGGGGCGTGCCGATCAACCAGCCGGAGATCATCCGGCGCATGTCGGCCTGCCTGAGCGCCTTGATGGTCTCGGCCGCGGTGGCGTACCGGACCAAGATCGACCTGCTCGAGCAGCATCGGCAGCAGGAGCGCGATCGGACCGAGCGGGACCGGCAGCGGCTGGAGACGCTCGGCCAGTTCGTCGGGTCGGTGGCGCACGAGCTGAACAACCTGCTCCAGCCGGTGCGCGGGATGACCGAGCTCATGCTGGCCGACCTGACCGAGGGGCGGCCGCCCGAGCGCGCCGACCTCGAGACCGTCGAGGCCTGCGCGATCCAGGCGGTCGGCGTCATCCAGGGCATCCTGGGCTATGTCCGGCGGGAGACGATCGCGCCCCAGAGCTTCGCCTTCGGGGCCGCCGTGGCGACGTCCTGCACCTTCATCCGGCCGATGCTGCGCGAGCCGTTCGCGGTCGTGATCCGGGACCGCGACACCGAAGTCCTGGCCCTCCAGGGCGAGTTGACCCAGATCCTGCTGAACCTGCTCCAGAACGCCGTGCAGGCCGGCGCGACGGACATGCGGGTCGCGGTCGATCGGGTCGAAGTCGACCGGGTCGGCGGCGACTGGGCCGGCGCCGGATCGCGGCCGCGGATGCGGCTCCGGGTGATCGACGACGGGCACGGGATGTCGGCCGACGTCGCGGCGCGCGCGCTGGACCCGTATTTCACCACCAAGGCGAGCGGCCAGGGCACCGGCCTCGGGCTCGCGATCGTCCGAAGCATGGTGCTCGGCTGGTCGGGCGACCTGCAGCTCCAGTCCGAGCCCGGGCGCGGAACCACCGTCACCCTGCTGCTGCCGGTCTCGGCCGGCTGAGCCGCCCGGGGGCGGACGCCGTAAGGCCGCGCCGCGGCTGGACTTTCCGGCATCGATCAACAGCCCTCCACCGCAATCGCCGGCGGGGCGCGCGAAAGAGTTGAACCGCCGCGGTTTCCGCGCTTTGTTCGCTATATGTTCTCAACAGGACGGATTGGCGATGCACACGAACCCGCACGAACCGCCGGTGGAGATTCGGCTGAGCGAGGCCGAGGCGATCGCGCTGGCCTATCATCGTGCCGCCCGGGGTGACGCCTGGACCGCTCTGGTCGCGGCGATCACGGACGCCCTGACCGATCTCGGCGAGGCCGAACGACGGGCGGTTCTCCAGGGCCGGCTGATCTCCCGGGGCTATGCCCGCTGCCGGACGGGGGCCGCCTGAGCGCGCGCGCAGCGGGCCGCAGGGGAGCGCGGACCAAGCCGCCATGGCATCGGTGCCTTGCAACCGGATGCAATTTCTGGTAATATTTCCTGCGTTATGAATATAAACATGGATTCGCCCGCACGGGAGCCGGCCATGGGCGACATCAACGATGAACGGCGCCGCCTGTCGGCGACGTGGCTCAACACCATCGCGTCCGGCGTCGTCTCGGCCGGCTCCTGCGGCTCGCTGCTGGCCTACAGCTTCGGCCCGCGGCCCGGCATCAGCGGCCTTCAGGTGCTGGTGGTCTCGACCTGCGCGCTCGGCCTCGGGGCGACCCTGCACCTCCTCGCGCGCGCGCTCCTGAACAACCGGTGACGGGACCGCGCGGGACAGGACCGCCGGCAGGATCTAAGACACCGACGAACCTGCCGATCCGGGACCCATCATGACGCCGGCTGAGCGCGACCGCTTCGAGAAGTGCCTCGCCCTGGCGGCCCGGGGCGCGACCGCGGGCGAGCGGGAGGCGGCGCGGTCCGCCGCCGAGCGCATCGCGGC
>NZ_VRVA01000132.1:0-13100 GCF_008039945.1 Methylobacterium sp. WL64 | reverse complement strand
GCCCAGACCCGCTGCCAGCAGTCCCGCCGCGACAGGTCGGCGTCGCGCCAGCCCAGGCGCCCGTGGCCGGCGACCGCGAAGACCCGTTCGCCGGCGAACGCCTCCGGGATCCACACCCAGGTCGAGAACACGTAGGCCCGGTCGGTGCCGAGGCCGGACGGTTCGACCGCCCGCGTGTAGGCGCTGAGCGCCGTCGCGGCGTGCCGCCCGGCATGCCGGCGCAGGCCGCCCGGCAGGGTCAGGGCCGCCCCGAAGGCGCCCGCCTCGAACGTGGTCGGCGGCGCGCCGTGCTCGAGCGCGTAGGCGCTGTCGATCAGGTGGAGCCAGGGCTCGAGATCGATCTCCCAGGCCTGCGCGGTGGGGGCGAAGCGGCGCACCTGCCCGGCGATCACCCGGTCGGCGACCCGCCGGGCCGGCTCCGGGCGCCAGTCCGACCCGACCCGATCCGGCCCGGCCTCGACGACGCGCAGCAGCGTCGAGGGGCCGTGCGCCCAGACCGCCTCGGCCAGGCGCTCGAAGTCGGAATCCGGGGCGTCGCGGTCGACCTTGCGGACCAGGATCTTCGATCCGTCGGCGAGCTCGTCCAGCATCTTGCGCTTCAGGTGGGCGAGCCGGCCGTATTCGCGCTCCACCAGCACGTCCGGGTCGATCGAGCCGGCGGGATGGCCGGTGTTCGACCAGATGTTGTAGGCCACGCTGTGGCAGTAATAGGTGCCGCCGTCGCTGATGGCGATGCGCAGGTCCCCCGGCGCGCCGAAATCCGCAAATCCGCAGCGCAGGCCGCGGATCAGGTCCTCCATCGGCGTGTAGGCGAAGCGCAGCAGGCCCGACGGCTCGACCCCGCCGTAGCGCTGCACGAAGCCGAACTCGCAATTGCCGCCCAGGCTGCGAAACCCGTGGAGCCGCTCCGAAAGCCTCGCGGCCACCGCGTTCCTGATCCCGGTCACTGTCGTCCGCTCTGATCCCGCCCCGCCCTGCCGGGACAGATCGCGGCCTCCGCCCGGGTTTGTCCAGCCCCGCCCGCGCATGGGGGCGGGGCGCGACCGGCACGGCCGGCCCGGGAGGAGGGGGACCCGCCCGCCGGGGCCGCGAGGTCCCCTCCCCGGCCTCAGGGCGCGATCGCGGCCTCCAGGGTCTGCAGGCTCGAATCGGTGCCGATCGCGTGGCCGCTCTCGGCCAGCCAGCGCTCGGCGGTGGCGCGGCCGAGGTCGCGCAGGGCGCCGATCGTCGACCAGCGGGTGTCGAGCTTGCTGATCTCGCCCCCGGCCAGCTCGCAGGGCGCCTGGAGCAGGTGGATGTTGATGTCGGCCACCGCCCGCATCCGGGCATCCTGGGTGTCCGTCTCCCGGGCGTAGCGCTGCAATTCGGTCAGCGCCTTCAGGTCGCGCATCAGGCAGGCGTTGAAGCTGATGTCGCTGACCCGCCCGGCGACCTCGGAGGGCAGCAGGCCGATCGCGTCGGTCACGAACGGCGTCAGCTGCAGGACGATCAGGTCGGTGGCGCCGTGGCCGTTGAACACCAGCGGCTCCAGGGCCGGGTTGGCGGCGTAGCCCCCGTCCCAGTAGCGCCGGCCGTCGATCTCCACCGGGGCGAACAGTTCCGGCAGGCACGAGGACGCCATCAGGGCCTTCAGGGTGACCTCGGGGCCGGTGAACAGACGCGCCGCCCCGGTCAGGATGTCGGTGGCCGAGACGTAGAGCGGCACCCGCTCCTGCCGGGCCACCGTCTCGAGGTCGATGCTGGCCCGCACCACCGCCTGGAACAGGTGCATGTCGCGTAACGTCGGCAGGAACGGCGAGACGTAGGCCGAGGCCTCGCGGAACAGCGCCAGGGACCGGGCGACGAACGGGTCCAGGAAGGGGGCCACGTACGGCTCGAACGTGGTGCCGAACCCTTCGAAGCCGCGCAGGGGCGAGCGCTCGGCGGTCGCCCGCCACAGCCGCTCCAGGGCCTCCCGGCCGCCCTCGTCGCCGCCGGTGGCCAAGCCCGCCGCCAGGGCGGCGCCGTTCAGCGCGCCCGCGCTGGCGCCGCTGACCGCGACGATCTCGATATGCTCCTCCAGCAGCCGGTCGATCACGCCCCAGCCGTAGGCCCCGTAGGAGCCGCCACCCTGGAGCCCGAGGGCCACGCGCGGTTTCATCTGTGCCATCGTCCCTGCCGATCCTGCGCCTGCCGCGCCTGAGCGGGAACGCGTCGGCGCCCGGATTGCTGCACCGCCGCGGACCGGTCCGACGCCGCAGGCTCGGGCCCGCCTCAGGCGGCCTCCGCGTCCAGCCCCCTCCCCGGCCCCGGAGCCCGGAACCGGGCGAAGCGCAGGGCGAGCTCGGGCAGGATTGCCAGGGTGAGCAGCGTTGCGGTGACGAGGCCGCCCAGGATCACCAGCGCCATCGGGCCCTCGATCTCCCGGCCGGGCTCGCCCGCCCCCAGCGCCAGCGGCAGCAGGCCGAGGCCGGTGACCAGGGAGGTCATCAGGATCGGCACCATCCGGTCGGCGGCGCCCTCCACGGCGGTGGCCCGGTCCCAGGGGCGGCCCGCCTGCACCAGCTGCTCGTAATGGGCGATCATCATCACGCTGTTGCGCAGGCTGATGCCCGACAGGGTGACGAAGCCGACGATCGAGCCCAGGGACAGCACGCCCCCGGTGAGCACGATCGCGGCCACCCCACCGAGACCCGCGAAGGGCAGGGTCACCAGCACCAGCAGCAGGTTGGCCCCCGACCCGGTCACCACGGCGAGCAGCAGCACGATCCCGAATCCGGCGAGCGCGGCATGGGCGAGGAGGTCGGTGCGGGCCTGCGCCTGCGCCTCCGCGGCCCCCGCGAAGGCGACGTAGACGCCCTCCGGCAGGCGCACCGACCGGGCGATCTTGGCGCGCGCCGCCGCCACGAAGCCGGCCACGTCCCGGCCCTCGACGCCCGCCGTCACGGTCTGGACCCGCTGGGCGCCCTGGTGCTGGACCTGGTAGCGGCCGGTGCTCTCGTAGATGTCGGCGACCTGGGACAGCCGGACGTAGCGCCCGCCCGGATTGCGCAGGGGCAGGTCGCCCAGCGCGCTGAGCCGGCCGCGGGACCGGGCGTCGAGGATCACCAGCACGTTGAACACCGCGTTGCCGACATAGGTCTGGCCGACCGTGTCGCCCTGGTAGGCGGTGCGCACCGCCTCCAGCACCTCGATCGCGTCGAGGCCCCAGTGGCGCAAGTCCGCGGGACGCAAGGAGGCGGTCACCTGCGGCAGCCCGGCCGGGGCGGCGAGCTGCACGTCCCGGGCCCCCCGCACCTCGGCGAGTTCGCGCGCCACCGCCCGGGCGGCGGCCTCGATCCGGGGCAGGTCGTCGCCGACGAGGTTGACCACCACGGGCGCGGTGTGGCCCGAGACCGTCTCCTCGATCCGCTCGGTCAGGAAGGTCTTGAGCGAGAAGGCCGCGCCCGGGAAGCCGGCCGTGAGGGCGCGGATCCCGGCTTCCGTGGCCCGCTGGGCCGCGCCGTCGAGGCCGGGCTCGAGGTCGATATGGATCTCGCTGTAATGGGTGCCGGCCGTGTCCTGCCCGGCCTCGGCCCGGCCGATCTGCGCCGCCACGGTCCGGACCCCCGGGATGCCCTTGAGGCCCGCGGTGATCAGGCCGCCCAGCCGCTGGGATTCCTGCAGGGCGGTGCCGGGGGCCGCCGCCATGTGCAGGATCAGGTGGCCCTCCTTCAGGTCGGGCAGGAAGCTGGCGCCGAGGCGGGGCACCAGGGCCAAACCGGCCAGCACCGCGAGCGCGCTCAGGGCGATCGCGGTGCGCGGCACCCGCCCGATCCCGGCGAGCAGCCCCCGGTAGGCCCCCCGGCAGAGGCGCACCACCGGCGGGTCGGCGGCCGCGGTCGCCCCGGGCCCGGCGAGCAGAAGCAGGGCGAGGGCGGGGGTCACCGTCAGCGCCACCAGCAGCGAGGCCAGCACGGCGGCGATGTAGGCGAGCGCCAGGGGGCCGAACAGGCGGCCGGCGACGCCGGTGAGCGCCAGCACCGGCAGGAACATCAGCAGCACCGCCAGGGTCGCGTACGCGACCGCGCCGCGCACCTCCAGGATGGCGTCGAACACCACCCGGGCCGCGCCGGCTTCCCAGCCCTCTGCCCGGCCCTTCGCCCGGCTCTCGCGCAGGCGCCGGGCGACGTTCTCGACGCCGATCACCGCGTCGTCCACCACCTCGCCGATGGCGAGCGCCAGCCCGCCGAGCGTCATGGTGTTGAGGCTCTCGCCCCAGGCCTGGAGGGCGAGCGCCGCGGCGATCAGCGAGAGCGGGATCGCGGCCGCGCTGATCAGGGCCGTGCGCCAGTCCGCCAGGAAGACCAGCAGGACGACGACCACCAGGGCGCCGCCCAGCAGCAGGGCCTGGAGGACGTTGCCGTTGGCGACGTCGACGAAGTTCGCCGGCCGGAACAGGTCCGCATGCAGGCCGATTCCGGCCCGGGCCAGAGCCGGCCGCAGCTCCGCCAGGGCCGCCTCGAGGCGGCCGGTGACCGTCCTGGTGTCGACGCCGACCTGGGCGCCGACCATCAGCAGCACGCCGGGCTTGCCGTCGACCAGGGCGGCGCCGATCGCCGGCTCGGGGGCCGCCAGGACGGTGGCGACGTCGGCCAGGACCACGCTCGCCCCGCCCTCGTTGACCAGCACGGTGCGCCCCAGCGCCTCCGGGGTGAGCGACTGCCCCTCGGTGCGCAGGACCACCCGCTGGCTGGGCGTGTCCACGAAGCCGGCGCCCCGCACCCCCGTGGCCTTTCGGGCGGCCGCCAGCACGTCGTTGAGCCCGACCCGATAGCGGATCAGGTCGTCGGGGCGGACCTGCACCTGGAGCGAACGCACGGCGCCGCCATAGACCGAGACCTGCGCGATGCCCGGCACCGCCTGGAGGCGCAGCCGCACCGTCCAGTCGGCGAGCGTGCGCAGGTCCATGGCGCTGCGGCTGTCCGAGGTCAGCCCGATCAGCAGCACCGTCGAGGTGGAGGAGGTCAGCGCCGTCATGGCGGGCGCCATGACGCCCTGGGGCAGCCGGCCGGCCAGGGCCGCCAGCCGTTCGTTGACCCGCTGGCGCACCCGGTCGACGTCGCTGCCGGCCCGGAACGCGGCGCTGATCACCGACAGGCCCTGGATCGAGGAGGAGCGCAGGGTCTCCAGCCCGGGCAGGCCGCCCACCGCCCCCTCGATCGCCTGGGTGACCAGGACCTCGACCTGCTCCGGATCGAGGCCGGGCGCCTCGGTCTGGATCGTCACGGTGGGCGGCGCGAATTCCGGGAACACGTCGTAGCGGGCGCTGCGCAGGGCGTAGAGCCCGAACGCCAGGAGCGCGCAGGCCAGGGCCAGCACCACGCGCGGGCGCCGCACCGAGAACCCGACCAGCCCGGCCTGGGGGCCGCCCGTGAGACGCTCAATCATCGTCGTCGCCGGAGACCCGGATCTGGCCCTTCATCTCCTCGGAGAGCAGCGCCTGGCCGCCCCTGAGCACGATCTCGCTGCCGTCCGGCAGGTCCTCGACCACGAAGGAATCGGCCGAGAGCGGCGCGTCGGCCCGGACCGGGTGGCGGACGAATCCGCCCTGTGGCACGCCCCGGTAGACCCAGGTTCCCCCCTCCCCGTGCACCACCGCGTCCTCCGGGACCAGCACCCCGGTGGCCGAGCGGGCGGCGGGCAGGAACGCCATCGTGCTCATGCCCGGCAAGAGGCCGCCCTCCCCGGAGACGAGGTAGAAGAAGCTCTGGCCCTGGATCCGCGGATCGGTGCGGGTCGCCGGGGAGACCAGGCGCAGGGGCACCCGGACGCTCTGCGGCGGCACCTCCGCGAAGGCCGAGTCCGGGGCCGGGTTCAGGGCCTCGCCCGGCGGCAGGGTCACCTGCATCAGGAAGTCGGCGCGCTCGATCAGGCGGGTGACCAGCGGCGCCCGCTCGACGATGCCCCGGCCGAGCACCGGCCCCCATTCCTGCTGGGCGGTGGCCGCCAGGGTGCGCAGCTGCGATTCGGCGGCCGTGACGGCGGCCCGGTCGGTCAGCACGGTGGCCTCGACGGTCTCGATCTGGGCGGCCGCCATGGTGGCGGGGCCGAGGCTGCGGGCCCGCCGCGCGGCGCTGGCCGAGACCTCGGCCCGGGCCCGGGCGGTCTGGAGCGCGGCCATCGCGCCGGCATACGCGTTGGTCAGCTCCGTCACCCGGGCGAGGTCGAGGACGCTGCCATAGGCGGTGAGCTCTTGGCGGTGGGGTTTGGCCGGCAGGATGGCGGTCTCCAGCCCGATCCGGGCGCGCTCCTCCGGGGTGAGCCGCACGATCGTGCGCCCGTCCTCCACGGCGACCCGCGCAGCCTCAGCCTTCGGCTCCGGCGCGGCGGCGGGCGCGTCCGGCAGGATGCTCCTGGAGAGTTCGGCCAGCGGAGCGAGCGCGCGCAGGCCCCGGGCGCGCAGGTCCGGCCCGGCGAGGGCGAGGGCGGCAAGGATACCGGCCAGGGCACCGGCAAGGACGAGGATTCCCGCCAGGGCCAGCCCTGCCGGCAGCACGCGCCGCCGTCGCATCCCGCCCCCTCCCGCAAACGCCGCTCTGGGGGTGCCCCGGCGGTGATTGCCACTTTTGCCCGGTTTCTTCGTCCGAATCTACCTGAACTTCAGGGCTGCCGCCGGGGCGGGCGGTTCAGGCCGTCAGGGGCACTTCGAGCCGGAAGCAGGCGCCCTGCCCCGTCTGCGGCACCGTGAGCGTGCCGCCGAGCTGCCGGGTCAGGCTGCCGACCACCCGCATGCCGAGGCTCTTCGAGCTACGCCCGATCTCGAAATCCGCCGGCAGGCCGACCCCGTCGTCGGCGACCTCGACCACGAGGGCGTCGAGCGCGCGCTCGGTGCGGACCCGGATCGCGCCGCCCTTCGGATGGGTCTGGGGCGGGTAGGCGTATTTCAGCGCGTTGGTGACGAGCTCGTTGACCAGGAGCCCGATCGGGATCGCCCGGTCGGCCGAGATCCGCTGCTGCGCCGCCGTGCAGGTGAGGGTCTGGCCCGGGGCGCCGCTGTCGAGGTTGGCCACCAGCTTCTCCAGGAAAGGCGCGAGGTCGAGCTCGCCGGGCACGCCCTCCCCGTCCCCGTCCCCGATCTTGTCGCCGGTCCTGTCTCCTTGCCGCCAGAGCTGGTCGTGGACGCCCGCGATGGCCTCGACGCGGCTGCGCGCGTCCGACAGGGCCGCGTGCACGGCGGGCTCGGCCTCGGCGGCGCGGGCCTGGAGGGCGAGCAGGCTCGCCACGATGGCGAGGCTGTTCTTGACCCGGTGGCTCATCTCGCGGGCGAGCAGGTCCTGCCGGGCGAGCGCGGCGCGCAGCAGGCTCTCGGTGCGCTGGCGCTCGATCGCGCCGCCGAGCAGGTTGGCGAAGCCCTGCATGAAGGCGATGTCGGATTCCTCGAACATGCCCTCGCGGGTGTCGTCTACCTCCAGCACCCCGAAGGCCCCGTCCCGGTTCTCGATCAGCACGTTGATCGCCCGGCGGATGCCGTGGTCGGCCATCAGCTGGGGCGTGCGGAACCGGGTCTCCTCGGCGAGGTGGTTCGAGATCACCGGCCGGCCGGTCTTGAGGGCGAAGCCCGCCGGGGAGGCGAGGTCGGCCCCGACCCGGGCCTGCCCGATCACGTCCGGCCCCCAGCCGACGCCGGCGCGCACCAGGAGCGCGTCCTCGCCGCGGCGGTATTCCAGCGCCTTGCAGAACTCCGCGCCCATCCCCTGGGCGCACAGGTCCGCGGCCCGCTGCAGCAGGTGGTCGACATCGGTGCCGCGCAGGGCCTCGACCCCGAACTCGGACAGGATCACCTGCTGGCGCAGGCGGTAGCCGAGATCGGGGGGCGTGAGGCCGGGCGCGGCAGGATCCGCCTGCGCGTCGGGGCTGAGTTCCACTTCGGTCTGGTCGCCTGTCGTCGTCATGAGGGCGGCAGAGTAGCAGGAAGCGTGTCCCGGGGCTAAGCCGGCTTGTCGGTCCGGCCACGCTCCGCCGGTGGCGCCATCGTCGCACCCGATCGTCGCACCCGATCGTCGCACCCGATCGTCGCACCCTTGCTCGCCCCCGGACCCCGCCGGCGCCGGGCGGCGTTCCATCAGTCCCACCCGTCTCGAAGGATGGCACGATGGCCGACGATGTGAACGGACTCTCCGACAAGGCGCTCTCGATCTTCGCCTTCGCGGCCTATCACCGCCTGGTCAGCGGCGAGCGGGTCACCTCGGTCATCCGCAAGGACGGCGCCGGCCACGAGGCCGACCCGGCGGGCGTGAGGGAGCTGGAGGAGCGCGGCCTCGTCACCGTCGGCGAGACCGACATCGACCTCGGCGACACCGCCCAGGCGACCGTGGAAGCGATGGTCGCGGCTTTGCGCGGGGCAGTCGGGCGCTGAGGCCGCGCCTCGGCCTCGGATCGCTCGGCTGCGGCATCCCGGCCGTGGAAGCCCGGGAACGCCCCCGCCCCCGGCGGCCTTCTCCCGCACCAGACGATGGAGCGCGCGGATGAGCAAGGCGGACGTGAAGGCCGGGGACGACGTGACCTACAAATGGGGCAAGGGCACCGTCGAAGGCGAGGTGACCAAGGTCCACACCAAGGACGTCGAGAAGACGATCAAGGGCAACACGGTCAAGCGCGAGGCCTCGAAGGACGAGCCCGCCGTGGAGATCGAGACCACCAAGGGCAAGACGGTTCTGAAGTCCGTCTCCGAGGTTAAGGTCAAGTAAGCCGATCCGCGCAGCACCCCGCGGTGTGAGATGGCGCACATGATCCCCGCTCCGGGCCTCGCCGGTGGCGGGGTCCCGGCTATCTGTAACGGTTCCAGCCTTTGCCAGCCGGGACCCAGCATGAATATTCCCCTCCGGCTTACCCTGAACGGGCAAGCCCGCGAGATCGCCCTCGACGATCCGCGCGTCACTCTCCTCGACCTCCTGCGCGAGCGGCTCGGCCTGACCGGCGCCAAGAAGGGCTGCGACCGCGGCCAGTGCGGCGCCTGCACGGTGCTGGTGGACGGGCGGCGGATCAATGCCTGCCTCACCCTCGCCGCGAGCCTCGACGGCGCCGAGATCCTGACCATCGAGGGTCTGGCCGAGGGCGACCGGCTGCACCCGGTCCAGGCCGCCTTCATCGCGCATGACGGGTTCCAGTGCGGCTTCTGCACCCCGGGCCAGATCATGAGCGCGGTCGGGCTGATCCGCGAGGGCCAGGCCGGCATCGATCCCGAGCGCATCCGCGAGGGCATGAGCGGCAACCTCTGCCGCTGCGGCGCCTATGCCGGCATCCTCGACGCGGTGCAGGAGGCGTCGCGCCCCACCGGACAGGTCGAGCATCGGGAGGACGCGGCGTGAGGATCTTCGACTACATCCGCCCTGCGAGCCTGCCGGAGGCCGTCGCGGCCGGGCAGGTTCCCGACACCGCCTATCTCGCCGCCGGCACCAACCTGGTCGACCTGATGAAGGGCGGCGTCACCGCCCCCGCCCGGATCGTCGACATCACCCGGCTGCCGGGCCTCTCCAGCATCGAGCGTCTGAATGACGGCGGCACCCGTATCGGGGCGCTCGTGCGCAACAGCGACCTCGCCTACGACGCGATGGTCGAGAAGACCTACCCGATGGTGGCCGAGGCCCTACTGGCCGGCGCCTCGGCACAGCTGCGCAACGCCGCCACGGTGGGCGGCAACCTCATGCAGCGCACCCGCTGCCCGTTCTTCACCGACGCGGTCTCCAACTGCAACAAGCGCGAGCCCGGCTCCGGCTGCGCCGCGCTGGGGCACGCCACCCGGATCCACGCCGTCCAGGGCTGGAGCGAGCAGTGCATCGCCACCAACCCGTCTGATTTCTGCGTGCCGCTCGCTGCCCTCGATGCGGTCGTCGAGATCGCCGGGCCGGACGGCGCCCGGGAGGTGCCGCTGACCGCGTTCCACACTCTCCCCGGCGACCATCCGGAGCACGAGACGGCGCTCCGCCCGGCCGAGCTGATCACCGCCGTGCGGCTGCCGCCCGAGGCGGCGGCGTTCCAGGGTCACGCCCGCTACCTCAAGGTCCGCGACCGCACCTCCTACGCGTTCGCGGTGGTCTCGGCCGCCGCCGCCCTCACGCTCGATGGCGAAAAGATCGGCCAGGCCCGGCTCGCCTTCGGCGGGCTGGCGCTCAAGCCCTGGCGGGTGGAGGCGGCCGAGGCGGCGCTCGCCGGCCAGGCGCCCTCCCCCGAGGCCTACGCCAGGGCCGCCGCCCTGGCCCTCGACGGCGCCAAGCCCACCGGCGAGGCCAACGCCTTCAAGATCGAACTCGCCCGCCGCGTCGCGGTGCGGGCGCTGACCCTCGCGGCCGCCGGGACGCCTGCCCGGATCCCGGCGCTCCCCGCCTCCCCGTTCGGCATCGTCTGAGGACAGACCGCATGACCGCGACCGCAACACCCCAGAACTCCGCCGCCGGCACCCGCCACGGCTCCAGCATCGGCCAGCCGCTGACCCGGCGGGACGGGCCCCTCAAGGTGACCGGCCAGGCCCGGTTCTCCGCCGACAACCTGCCCCCCGGCACGCTGCACGCGGCGCTCTGCGTCGCCCGGATCGCCAAGGGCCGGGTCACCGGCCTGAACCGGGCGGCCGCCGAGGCCCATCCGGGCGTCGTCGCGGTGATGACCCCGGAGAACGCCCCACACCTCGCCCAGGACCCGGACGCCAAGGCCGGACCGTTCATCTTCCGCCTCGACCTGCTGCAGAACGACCGGGTCCGCTACGCCAACCAGCCGATCGCCGTGGTGATCGCCGAGACCCTCGAGGCCGCCACCGAGGGCGCGCGGTTGCTGGCGCCGACCTACGCGACCGAGACGCCGCGCATCGGCCTCGATTCCGGCGACGTGTTCACCCCGGATTCGGTGGGCGTCGGCGCGCCTCCGTCTGAGAGCGACGGCGACGTCGAGGCGGGCCTGGCATCCGCCTCGCGCACCATCGCGGCCACCTACGAGACCCCGGCCCAGTACCACAACGCCATGGAGCCGCACGCGGCCCTGGCCCAGTGGGACGGCGATCGGCTGACCCTGCACATGCCGACCCAGGGGCTGGCGATCTCGCAGGGACGGCTCGCCGGGCTGTTCGGGATCAAGCCCGACGACATCCACATCGAGAGTCCCTATCTCGGCGGCGGCTTCGGCTCGAAGGGCGTGCCTTCGGGGCCGCAGGTGCTGGCCTGCATGGCGGCCCGGATGGTCGGGCGGCCGGTCAAGCTCGTGCCGACCCGCTCCCAGATGTACGGCCCGATGGGCCATCGCGGCCCGACCCGGCAGACGCTCCGGCTCGGCACCGACGCGGCCGGCAAGCTCACGGCGCTCGACCACCACATCCTGACCGCCTCCTCGAGCTTCGACGACTTCTTCGAGCCGGCCGGCCGGGCGACCAGCACCCTCTACGCCAGCCCGGCCATCGCGATCCGGCACGAGGCGGTACGGCTCGATACCGGCACGCCCCTGTTCATGCGCGCCCCCGGCGAGGCCACCGGCAGCGTCGCCCTCGAGAGCGCGCTCGACGAGATGGCCCACGAACTCGGCATGGACCCGCTGGAGTTCCGGCTCGCCAACTACGCCGAGGTCGAGCCGATCACCGGCAAGCCGTTCTCGTCCAAGGCCCTGCGTGCGTGTTACCAGCGCGGCGCCGAGGCGTTCGGCTGGGCCGGACGCCCGCTCCAGCCCCGCCAGACCCGGGACAAGGACGGCTTCCTGGTCGGCATCGGCATGGGCACCGCCACCTTCCCGGCCCTGATCTTCGAGGGCATGGCCCGGGCCGAGATCCGCGCCGACGGCACCGGCACGGTGGAACTCGGGGCGATCGACATGGGCCAGGGCGCCTGGACCGCGCTCGCCCAGATCGCCGCCGACGGGCTCGGGATCGGCATGGAGGCCCTCACCTTCCGGATGGGGTCTTCCGACCTCCCGAATGCCGGCATTGCGGGCGGCTCCGGCCACACCGCCACCGCCGGCAACGCGATCCACGCCGCATCCCAGGATGTGATCGCCCAGCTGGCCAAGCTCGCCACCGACGACCCTGCCTCCCCGCTCTACGGCGCCGGCAATGCCGGGGTCACCGCGGCGGGCGGGCGCCTGACCCGGCAGGACGACCCGAGCCGGAGCGAATCCTTCGCCGACATCCTGAAGCGGGCCGGGCGGGCCAGCATCGAGGGCCAGGGCAAGGCCGGGGCCGACCCGGCCGCGCAGAAATCCTACGCGATGCACGCCCACGGCGCGGTCTTCGCCGAGGTGCGGGTCGATCCCGATCTCGGCCAGATCCGGGTCAGCCGGCTGGTCGGCGCCTTCGCGGCCGGCCGGGTGATCAACCCACGGCTGGTCCAAAGCCAGTATTACGGCGGGATGATCTGGGGCCTGTCCTTCGCCCTGCACGAGCGGGCCGAGATGGACCCGCGTACCGGCCGCTTCCTCAACGACAACCTAGCCGAGTACCACCTGCCGGTGAACGCCGACATCCCGGCCATGGAGGCGATCCTGGTCCACGAGGACGATGCGATCGTGAACGCGCTCGGCGTGAAGGGCGTCGGCGAGATCGGCATCACCGGCACCGTCGGCGCCATCGCCAACGCGGTCTGGCACGCCACCGGCGTGCGGGTGCGCGAGATGCCGATCACCCTGGACAAGCTCCTGGGCTGATCCGTCCGGGCCGGACGGTGTGTTCCGTCCGGCTCTCGCGCTTCCGCCGGCTCGAACGATGAGAACCCTGCCCGATCGGGCGGGGTTTTTTGGTGTTTGACGGGCCGCTCCCCGACTGAGGGACCGCACAGGTTGGAGGCGCCACCTCTCCCGGGGCCTGCCAATTCACGCATCGGGTTCCCGGTGATGCGCACCTCGGAAACCCCGCTCGCGGCGGTGGGCGTCGCTCTCGACGCCATCGCCGCCGTGGTGATCGGCGGCACGCTGCTCACCCGCGGAGAGGGCGGCATCCCGGGCACGTTCCTGGGCGTGATGATCGGCGGCCTGGTTCAGACCGTCATCACCTTCGACGACACACTGTCGAGCTGGTTGACCAAGATCGCCATCGGCCTGCTGCTCATCGTCTTCATCGCCCAGCGGCAGGGCTCGGTGGCCCTGGCTGGGCGCCCCGGCCGGGCCCGCCC
>NZ_VRVA01000131.1:0-13269 GCF_008039945.1 Methylobacterium sp. WL64 | reverse complement strand
CCGCCCCCCGGGCCGCCGCGCCTTGGTCCGCCACGCCTCTGACCGCCACGCCTCGGGCCGACCACGAGGCCGAGATCGTCCGGGCTTTCGAGGCGGATGCCCTCGAGATCCACCTGCAGCCGACGGTGAGCCTGCCCCAGCGCAAGGTCACGGCCTACGAGGCGCTGGCCCGCCTGCGGGTCGATGGCCAGCTGACCGAGCCGGAGGCGTTCCTCCCGGTGCTGGAGCGCTACGGCCGCACCACCGAGCTCGACCGGCGCATGCTGCAGCGGGCCGCCATCGTGGTCCGCCACCTCGCCCGCCGGGGCAGCGAGACCATGCTGACCTACGGTCTGTCGCCGCTCTCGCTGTTCGAGCCCGGGCTGCTGCGCGAGCTGGCCCGCACGGTCGCGGACGATCCGGCCCTGGCCGGGCTGGCGATCGCGCTGCCGCAGGCGAGCTGGCAGGGTCTCGATGGCGGGCAGCGCGGCCTGCTCCTGTCGCTGCGGGGCCGGATCGGGTTCAGCCTCGACCGGGCGGATGACCTGCGCTTCGACGTGGCCCAGCTCGCGGGGCTCGGGGTCGGCCAGGTCAAGGTTCCGGCCGAGCTGCTGCTGCGGCCGGGGCCGGAGCGACGGCGCCTGTCGGACATCGCCATCGAGGATCTCGCCCCGGCCCTGGCCCGGGCCGGCATCCGCCTGATCGCCACCGGCGTCGCCGACGAGGCGGACGTGCCGGACCTGATCGACCTCGACATCCCGTACGCCCAGGGTGCCGCCTTCGCGGCGCCACGGCCGGTGCGCGCCGAGGTTTTGGCCGCGCCGCCGCCGGAGCCGCCGCCCGCGCCGGCCGAGCCCGAGCCCGAGCGGCGGCCGTTCCGCTCGGTCCTGCGCAGAGCCGTCTGACCGGCGGTCCGAGCCGTGCGGCTCACCAATAGATCTGAAGCCGTCCCAGGACGGTGTCGACCGAGAACGGCGCGGTGCCCAGCGCGTCCGACTGGGCCGCGCCGGGCTGAACGCGGCCGTGGATGACGTTCGCGATCAGGCGCAGGTTCGGCTCGGGATACCAGCTCAGGCCCAGGCTCACGTCCCGCTCGGCGCCGCCGCGAAAGCCCCGGGCGTTCAGCTCGATGGCGCTGTAGCGGGCGGACAGCTCGAACACGCCGATCCCGCCCCGGGAGACCCGCTGGTCGTCCCGGGGCTGGACGCCCCTGAAAATCGCGTAGGTCGTTCCGCCATTGGGGGCCAGCGCGTAGGCGCGGCCGGCGCCGTTCAGCACCCAGCCGGCCTCGACATACCCGCCTTGAAAATTGAGGCCAGGGACGGCCCCGCCCGGGCCGCCGAACCGGTCGATCGCGGCGTGGATATACTCGGCCTGCACCAGGACGGGGCCGTTGCGATAGGAACTCGGCGCCGACCCGGGACACGCGCGCCACGTCCGGCAGGTCGCCGGTGTCGACGAAGGGGCGCGTGAACAGGAACGTCTCCGGCGCGGTGGAGAAGCCGAACGCACCGTCGGCCCGGCTCCGGCTCTGAAAGACGCCGGCGAGGCCGAAATGCAGGGTCTCGCGCTCTTCCAGGATCGGCGCCACCGTGGCGCGGCCCGCCGCCGCCACCCCGTCCCCGGTGATCCCGTTGCTGGCGGCGTCGCCGAACACGCTCGCCACGGCGGTCCAGGCCTGCCCGTGATGCCCGATAGCGAAGCCGAAGCGGCGATCCGGCACGAACGCGTTGGCGAGGGAGCGCTCGGCGAACAGGGTGTCGTTGTTGCTCTGCAGCCATTCGAGGCTCAGGGGCACCTTCATGTTGCCGAGCGTCAGGATCGTGTCCGGCAGCCCGGTCCAGGCGACGAAGGCGTCGTTGATCGGCAGGACCGGGTCGCTGAAATCGTACTGGAAGGCGACCACCCAATCCTTCCCGATGGTGAGCGTCGGCTCGATCCAGGAGCGGCGCACCGCGACGCTGTCGGGGAAGGCCGCGGCGAGGCCCGGCCGGCTGAAGCTGGCCGCGCCAGCATCCAGGTGGAGGCGGCCACCGATCTGGAGCTTCATCTCCGGCTCGGGCACGGTGAAGGTCAGGCCCTTCGCGTCGTAGCGCAGGCGCTCGCCGGCGGGGCCGGCCATACCCTCGATCGCATCCTCGGCCGCCCCGGCGGGCGAGGCGGCCAGGGTCAGGACCACGAGGGCAGGGACGGGGCGCATGCCCATCACCGGGCCATGGATCGGGCGGGGCGCCAATGACGTAGAGCAAGAATCGCCCGAATGATCGGGAGCGTGGCCCCGCGGTCCCAGTCCGTGCGGAGCGGATCCCGGACCGACGGCCGATCAGCCTCCGGCGGCCCCGTCGAGATACGCCCGGATGTAGCGCCCCGCGCTCGCCAGGGACCGCCGACCGGCCGCGACCTCCGGGTAGAACAGGTGCCAGGCATGGATCATGTGCGGCCAGACCTGCAACTCGACCGCCACGTCCGCGGCCGCCGCCACCCCGGCGAGCCGCAGGGCGTCGTCGAGAAGCGTCTCCGCGGAACCGACCTGGATCAGCATCGGGGGCAGACCGGCGAGATCGGCGCGGATCGGCGAGACCAATGGGTCGCCGGGATCGGCACCGTTGAGGTAGGCGGCGGCGAGTTCGGCGAGGTAGACCCGGCTGAGCAGCGGATCGACCGCAGCCTTGGTGTCCAGGCTCACCCCGGTGAGCGCGAGGTCGGTCCAGGGCGAGCTGAGCCAGAGGCAGGCGGGCAGGGGCAGGCCGCGCGCGCGCAGGGTCAGGGCCACGGCCAAAGCGAGGCCGCCACCAGCGCTCTCGCCGGCCAGGGCGATCCGGCCAGGGGCGAACCCGGATTCGAGCAGGAACCGGTAGCCGGCCAGGGCGTCGCCCAGCGCGGTGGGGAACGGGTGCTCCGGCGCGAGCCGGTACGCGACGGCGAGGGTGCGCGTCCCCGCTTCCCGGCCCGCCTGGGCCACGGCGTGGCGGTGACTCTCCAGCGACCCGGAGACGTAGCCGCCCCCGTGCAGGAACAGGATCACCCGGTCGCGGTCCGCGGCGGGCGTGGCGGTCCATTCCGCGGGCACGTCCCGGAGCTTCGCCGGCTGGACCGCGACATCGTCCGGCAGGCCATATCCCGCCCCCAGCGCATCGACCCGGGCGCGCCGGGCCGCGAGGTCGGCCGGGCGAGGACTGGCCGCGAGGCGTGCACGGATGACGGCGATCTCGCTCGCGTCGACGGAAGGACTCGGCATCGTCGGATCCTGGCACGGTTGAATACAGTCACGATGGCCGAAGCCGCGTGATTGGCCAAGATGATCGGGATCCGCAACCCAATGCAACGGGGATTGTGATCGGCGCGCCACCTCGCAGGGCTCTGCCCCGCACCTGCAAAAGGTCGCGGGCCTTTCGAAACCTCGCGTTTTGGCCGGCGCGCCCGGGCGTCGGACGAGCGTTAGACCGCCACGTTGTCGATCAGCCGGGTCCGGCCCAGGAACGCGGCCGCCAGGACCCGCGCCGGGGCCTCGACCCGCTCGACCTGGGCCAGGGTCCGGGTGTCGCAGACCGCGAGGTACTGGACCTCGAAACCCGCGGCCTCCAACGCGGCACGCCCGTCGGCGACAGGGCCCGCCACGGGGCTGCCGCCCCGGGCTGCCGCGGCGATGCCGGCCAGGACCGCGTGCAGGCGCGGCGCCACCGCGCGCTCCTCGGGCATGAGGTAGCGGTTGCGCGACGACAGGGCGAGGCCGTCAGCCTCGCGCACGGTCGGGACACCCCGGATCTCGACCGCGAGGTCGAGGTCGGCCACCGCCTGCTGGATCACCCGGAGCTGCTGGAAATCCTTCTCGCCGAACAGGGCGACGTCGGGCCCGACCTGGTTCAGCAGCTTGGTCACCACCGTGGCGACCCCGGAGAAGTGGCCGGGCCGGAACGGGCCGCACAGCCCGTCCGTCAAGCCGGCGACATCGATCCGGGTCGCGAAGCCCGGCGGGTACATGGTCTCCACCGCGGGCGTCCAGGCCGCGTCGGCGCCGGCTTGGCCGAGCAGGGCGAGGTCGGCCTCGACGTCCCGTGGGTAGCGCGAGAAATCCTCGCTCGGGCCGAACTGGGTCGGGTTGACGAAGATGCTCGCCACCACCCGACGGCCGATCCGCCGGGCCTCGGCCACCAGCGCGAGATGGCCCACATGCAGGGCCCCCATGGTCGGGACCAGGACGACGCGCTCGCCCGCACGCCGCCAGGCGCCCACGCTCTGGCGCAGGGGAGCGAGATCGCTGAAACGCAGGGGATTCGATTCGGGCACGGGTCCGGCTCCGCGGCGGGGCGCCGATCTAGCGCATCGGGCCGGATATCGGAACCGGCACCCGGTGGGCGAACGCGTATGTGCCCCGGCGTATGGCTGAACGCCGGCCGCCACCGTTCGGGACGATGCTCCGGAGCCTGCTCCGCGCGCCGGGACCCCACCGATGCCGGATCAGGGGCAGTAAGGCAGGAGCGACCGGCCGAACGGGTCGTCGACACCGAGCGGCGGCGTGAAGCCGTAGTAGCTCGGATGCGACAGGCCGTATTCCGAGCCGACATAGCTCGGATCGTCGGGCGCGTTGGTCGGCACCGGCACCCGGCGGGGCGTGCAACCCACGGGGATCGCCCGGGTGCGGAGGGCGTAGACCGGGCGCCGCTCGATTCCATCGTTGCGCGGGAAGAAGCGCGGGCCGCTCCGGGTGACGGTCTCGTAGCTGCCGCGCGCGTCGAGGCCGCCGCGGACGTCCAGGTCGGCCGCCCGGGCGCCGGCACACATGGCCAGGAGGGTGAGGCCGAGCACCGTCCCGATCCCGTGCGGCCGGGTCCCGCATGCCCCGCGTCGCTGCCGTGCCGTCACCCGCATGCCGAACCCGTCCCGCATCCCGGGCCAGGGTGCTGCACCAGGGTAAACGGCGGCTTACCGTCGGGGTGTGCCCTTGAGGTGATCGCTCGAAGTGATCGCTTGTCGCGACCCCTGGAACGATTTTTGGAGCGTTCCTTGGAGCGTTCCTCGGGGCCGATCAGGTCAGCGGCACCACCAGGGCCGTCAGCGCGGCCGCGAGGTCCCCCTCGGTGAGACGGATCTGCAGGTCGCGCCCGCCGCCGTTCACGTGAATCTCGGCCGCCGGATCCGACAGCGAGCCGGCATCGATCGCGGTGGGAAAAACCCGCTTCCGCCCGAGCGGGCTGATACCGCCGACATGGTAGCCGGTGAGGCGCTCGGCATCCGCGGGCTTGAGCATCGCCGCCGCCTTGCCGGAGAAGGCCGCCGCCACGCGCTTCATCGAGACCTCCTTGTCGGAGGCCACCAGGAGGCAGACCGTCCGCCCATCCACCGCCGCCATCAGGGTCTTCAGCACACGGCCGGGCTCGACGCTCAGCGCTTCCGCGGCCTGGAGGCCGATGCGCGGGGCGTCCGGATCGTAGGCGTAGGCGTGGAGACTGTAACGGATCCCGGCCTTGTCGAGGGCCAGGGTCGCCCGGGTGGTTTTGGTGGCAGGCGTTTTGGTGGCAGGCGTTTTGGCCATGGAGCATCGTCTCGAGAGGTGGCGGCCGAAATTCGTGAGAAGACGCGGCGGACCAAAAAAGGCGCGCGTATCGGACCGGCTCCGATACCCGGCCTGCTGCGCCACTGCAGTCTCGGATCAGGTGGCGCCCACCCTGGCGGCGATGAGCCGGCCGATCTCGGCGTAGGCCGACTCGACAGCCGGCGCGGGGGCCGTGGCTCCGGTGACGTACACGCAGGCGAGGACCGGCGCAGGTCCGGACGGGGAGCCCGGCGGCCGAAGGATCGCCACATCGTTGAACGTGCCGTTGTCGCCGCTGCCGGTCTTGTCGCCGACGATCCAATCCGGTGGCAGCCCCGCGCGCAGGCGCTTGGCCCCCGTCTGGCACGCGATCATCCAGGCCTCCAATCGCCCGCGCGAGGCCGCCGACAGGACCGGACCGAGCAGCACGCGCCCGAGGGTCTGGCGCATCGCCTCCGGGCTGGTGGTGTCGCGCGGATCGCCCGGCAACGCGGTGTTCAAGGTCGGCTCGTCCCGGTCGAGGCGGGTGCGGGTATCGCCGGTGCCGCGCAGCCAGACGGTCAACGCTTCGGGTCCGCCCAGCGCGGTCAGCAGCAGGTTGGCCGCGCTGTTGTCGCTCCACACGATCGCGGCGGCGCAGAGGTCGGAGATCGACATCCGCCCGGTGCCGCCGCCGGCCTCCACGACCTTCCGGGTCACGGGTGCGTAGCTCAGGAGGATGTCGGGTCCGAAGTCGACGACCCGGTCCAAGGATTCCGATCCCGCATCGACCCGCGCCAGGATGGCCGCGACGGCGACCGCCTTGAACGTGCTGCACATCGGGAACAGCTCGTCCGCCCGGTGGCTCAGGAGCACGCGGTCCCGTGTCCCGGCCGAGACCCCGAGACGGCCGCCGAGACGCCGTTCGATCTCCGCCAGGGTCGGGGCCGTCTCATCGGCCCGGACGGTCCCCTGGCTCAGGATTAACGGTGCGGCGAGGACGCCGAGGCAAACGGTACGGCGGGTCCAGGACGTCACGGCGTCTCGCTCTCTCGGTGGATCGTCCCGCCGATCTTAAGCGTCGGCGTGACCGATCGATGACGCCAGGGGCGCGACTCGCCGCATCGGAGTGATACAGGGGCTGGAGCGCGTGTTTCACGTGAAACGCGTCGGATTCCAAGCGGCCGCGCACCACCGTCAGTGACACCAGCATGACCGAGTCCGATACCCTCTTCGCACCGGCCACCGGTTTCGGCCGCGCCGCCGTCTCGGTGATCCGGGTGAGCGGGCCGGGCGCCCGGGCGGTGCTGGGCGCCCTTGCCGGACCTCTGCCATCTCCCCGGCGCCTGTCGCTGCGTACCCTGCGGGATCCCGCGGACGGCACCGAACTCGACCGCGCCCTGGTCGCATGGTTTCCGGGGCCCGACACCTATAGCGGCGAGGACATGGCCGAGCTGCACCTGCATGGCGGGACGGCGGTGCGGATGGGTGTGCTCACGGCCCTGGCCCAGATCCCAGGCTGCCGGGCGGCCGGCCCCGGGGCGTTCACCCGCCGGGCGGTGCTCAACGGCCGCATGGACCTCGCCGAAGCCGAGGCGGTGGCCGACCTGATCGACGCCGAGACCGAAGGGCAGCGCAGGCAGGCCCTGCGCCAACTCGACGGGGCGCTGAGCCGCCAGGTCGCGGCATGGCGGGCGGAGGCGATCGATTGCCTGGCGGCGGCCGAGGCCGCGCTCGATTTCGCCGATGAGGGTGACGTCGATGAGGCCAGCCTCGACGCCGCACTGTTCGGCCGCGTGTCCGGCCTGCGCCACGCTATCGCGACCGCCCTGCACGATGGCCGCCGGGGCGAGCGCCTGCGCGAGGGGTTTGTCGTGGTGCTGGCCGGTGCGCCCAATGCCGGAAAATCGACGTTGCTGAATGCGCTCAGCCGGCGGGACGTCGCGATCGTGTCGGATGTGCCCGGCACCACCCGGGACGCCATCGAGATCCGCCTCGATCTCGGCGGCCTGCCGGTTTTCCTGGTCGACACCGCCGGCTTGCGCGAAACCGCCGAGCCGGTGGAGGCCGAGGGCATCCGGCGCAGCCGCGCCCGCATCGGCACAGCCGACCTCGTCTTGGCCCTCGTACCCCCGGACGGGAGCGGGCCGGATCTCGGTGCGGCCGACCTTCCCGTTCTCCCGGTGCGTACCAAAATCGATCTTTTTGCCGGCTTAACAAACACCGTGGCGCCCGGAGCACTGGCGGTCTCGGCCCGGACCGGGGCCGGGCTGGACGCGCTGCTGGACGCGATTCAGATCGCGGCGGAAGCCGGGCTCGGCACCGGCGACGCGCTGGTTACGCGGGCCCGCCACCGGGCGGCGCTGGAGGCCTGCGTTGCGCATCTCGACCGGCTTCTCGCCGGGGCGGGCGCTCTGCCCGAACTCGCTGCAGAAGATCTCCGGCTCGCAGTCCGGTCGCTGGGCGAGGTCGGCGGGCATGTCGGCGTCGAGGATGTGCTGGACCGGCTGTTTTCCGGTTTCTGCATCGGAAAGTAGTTTGTTAGCCGGCGTATTTCGAAGGATCTGGCGGTCGCGCCGGGCTCGGCAATCGCGTTTATCCTGCCGACCGCCGCCCTCGAACCGCGGCCTTTTCCGCGTGCGGACGAACAGGCCTCCGAGTCCGCCAGGCCGGCCATTGGGGCTATTGTGGGATCCGCAGGATCCGCGGGCGCCAGATCCCCAGGGCCACGTTGGCGGCCGACACCGCCAGCAGCACCCAGAGCGTGCCGCGCTCGCCCTCCAGCGAGGCGGCCAGGGCGGCGGGATCCAGCAGGCCGGCGAGCGCCCGGGCGCTGCGCTCGGCCTCGCGGTTCATCGGCCCCTGCACGTAGACCAAGCCGCCCTCGAACATCAGGACCCCGGTGGCGAGCTTCACCCAGGCCCAGCCGGCGTTGAGGTAGGCCCGGTTGAGCGCCATCGCGAGCAGCCCGGACAGCAGGGTCGCGGCGAGCGACGGCAGGAACACCCAGGTGGCGACGGCCCCCATGGCGCCCCGGATCGCCGCGTAGCCGGGCAGGGCGGCCGGCGCGGGAGCCAGCGCCAGGAGGACCACCAGGGACGCCATCGCCCCCAGCAACCCGGCCGACCCCATCGTGTGGAGGAATTTCAGCAGGCGTCGCACGGCATCTGGCCCCCGGCCCGGTCGCCACGAACTTAGCGCCGGAAACCCGGCGCGGGAGCGGGCCCGAAGGTCGCGGCCCACCCCCGTCAATCGTGCAGGCCCCTGTGAGCTGCGCAGGCCTGGTTTAGCTGCGCAGGCCTGGCGCCTCCTGGCCTGTGCGGGCCACGTACTCGGTGTAGCCGCCGCCGTACTGGTGGATGCCCTCGGGCGTCACCTCCAGCACCCGGTTCGACAGCGCCGCCAGGAAATGCCGATCGTGGGAGACGAACAGCATCGTGCCCTCGTAGTTGGCGAGCGCGGTGATCAGCATCTCCTTGGTGCCCATGTCGAGGTGGTTGGTCGGCTCGTCGAGCACCAGGAAGTTCGGCGGGTCGTACAGCATCAGGGCCATCACCAGCCGGGCCTTCTCGCCGCCCGAGAGCACCCGACAGCGCTTCTCGACGTCGTCGCCCGAGAAGCCGAAGCAGCCGGCCAGCGCCCGCAGCGAGCCCTGCCCGGCCTGCGGGAACGCGTCCTCCAGGGTCTGGAACACGGTGCGGTCGCCGTCGAGCAGGTCCATGGCGTGCTGGGCGAAGTAGCCGAGCTTGACGCTGCCGCCGACCATGACCGAGCCGTCGTCCGGCGCGGTGGTGCCGGTGACGAGCTTCAGCAGCGTCGACTTGCCGGCGCCGTTGATCCCCATCACGCACCAGCGCTCCCGGCGCCGCACCGAGAAGTCCAGCCCCTCGTAGATCGTGCGGCTGCCGTAGCGCTTGTGGACGCCCTTCAGCATCACGACGTCGTCGCCCGAGCGCGGCGCCGGCTGGAACTCGAACGCCACCGATTGCCGCCGCCGGGGCGGCTCGACCCGCTCGATCTTATCGAGCTTCTTCACCCGGCTCTGGACCTGGGCGGCGTGGGAGGCCCGAGCCTTGAACCGCTCGATGAAGGCGATCTCCTTGGCCAGCATCGCCTGCTGGCGCTCGAACTGCGCCTGTTGCTGCGCCTCGTTCAGCTTCCGCTGGCCCTCGTAGAAGGCGTAGTCGCCCGAGAAGGTGGTCAGCGCGCCGCCGTCGATCTCGATCACCTTGGTGACGATCCGGTTCATGAACTCGCGGTCGTGCGAGGTCATCAGCAGGGCGCCGTCATAGGCCTTCAGGAACGATTCGAGCCAGATCAGGCTCTCGAGATCCAGGTGGTTGGACGGCTCGTCCAGCAGCATCACGTCCGGGCGCATCAGCAGGATGCGGGCGAGCGCGACCCGCATCTTCCAGCCCCCCGAGAGGGCGCCGACATCGCCGTCCATCATCTCCTGGCTGAAGCTGAGGCCGTCGAGCACCTCCCGGGCGCGCCCCTCCAGGGCGTAGCCGTCGAGTTCCTCGAACCGGGCCTGGACCTCGCCGTAGCGCTCCACCAGGGCGTCCATCTCGTCGGCCCGGTCCGGGTCGGCGAGCGCGGCGCCGAGCTCCGCCAATTCGGCCGCCACCGTGCTCACCGGGCCGGCGCCGTCCATCACCTCGGTGACGACGCTGCGCCCGGCCATCTCGCCGACATCCTGGCTGAAATACCCGATGGTGATGCCCCGGTCGGCCGCGACCTGGCCCTCGTCGGGCTGCTCCTGGCCGATGATCATCCGGAACAGGGTGGTCTTGCCGGCCCCGTTCGGACCCACGAGCCCGATCTTCTCGCCCCGCTGGAGCGCGGCCGAGGCCTCGATGAAGACGAGCTGCCGCCCGTTCTGCTTGGTGATTTTGTCCAGGCGTATCATGAAGGGCGGTTGCCGTGTCCGGGGGAAATGCTTCGGGCCGCTTACGGCATGGATCGAGACGGCGCAAAGACGAAGCCGGGGTCGGGGGGCCGCTTGCCGCTCACGCAACCGTGGGATCGGCGCCGGGAGCCAAGCACAGGCAGGGCCGTTGCCCCGCGCGAGACACAAGGAACGCGATGCTGTTCGGTTGGTGGAAGACGAGCCTGGACATGGCCATGCTGGGCCTGGAGGCTCAGGGGGTGATCGCACAGCGCATGGCGATGTTCGCGGTGGGCGGCCCGGCCGCGCAGATCGAGGCGCAGCGCATGGTGACGGAGAAGATCATGGCGGCCAGCGAAGCGGCCCTGATGGTCGCCTCGGGCGCCTCGAACGGCAAGGTGATCCGCAGCTACCGCCGGAAGGTCCAGGCCAACGCCCTGCGGTTGAGCCAGCGCTGAGAAGCCCGGCCCGGGACGCATCGCGACCGGAGCCGCGTTCCGCACAGGCGCTGCGCGGCCTCCCCGTGCCGGGCCCGCGACGTCACAGCCTCCCGGTCGAAGGAGACGACGATCTCACCGGCGAGCCGCCGGCCTTCCTACGCCAGGACGCCGTCGGCGAAGTCGCCACCGGCCTCTCGCGGCCTGAGTCCGAGCCAACACGGCGGTGTCGAGGGACATGTTCGTGCGTCGTCCGGCGCACCAGCCCAAGCCCGCCTCCGCCCGGGCGTTCATCGCCTCGATCGTCCGAGGCGCATGCCGCGTCACGTCTGCGTCGAAGGCTTGGACGACATCGGCGATGGTGCCGGATGGCCGGGCCGCCCGCGCGCGCAGCGCACCACTTGGCCACGTCTCGCAGGTCGACCCGCTCCTCCGGCGAGAGGCCGAGATGTTGCAGCAGGTCCCGTCTCAGGGCGCCCTGTCCTTTCGCAGCCACGGCGAGGGACGCCATCGCGATCTGGATGGATCGGAATGGATGGATCGGACTGGGACAGGGCGTACGCCTGTCGCCATCCACGTCGCCGGGATGCCGGCGCGCGCGAGAGAGCGGGGTCGATGCCCGTCGCGGAACGAGCGCAGCGAAGCGACCCGGGGAAGCGTCCGGTCAGGGAGCGTAGCGCCGCAGGGTTGCGTCGCTACGCCCGCATAGACAGCGCCCGCTCGCCGTATCCCCGGAGCCCTGACCGAGCCTCAGTTGTTCGCCGTCCGGAACGTGTCGCAGGCCTTGGTCTGCCCGCTCTTGTAGCCGGCGGTGAACCAGCGCTGGCGCTGGGCCGAGGAGCCGTGCGTGAAGGAATCCGGCACCACGTAGCCCTGCGAGCGCTTCTGCAGCGAATCGTCGCCGATCTGGGCGGCGGCGTTGAGGGCCTCGTCGATGTCGCCCTGCTCCAGCTCCGCGTACTTGTCGTTCGAGTTCTTGGCCCAGACGCCGGCCAGGCAATCGGCCATCAGCTCGATCCGCACCGACAGGGCATTCGCCTCGGTCTTGCTGGAGGCCTGCTGCTGGCGGGCCTGGACCTTGCCGAGGATGCCAAGAACGTCCTGGACGTGGTGGCCGACCTCGTGGGCGATGACGTACGCGTAGGCGAAGTCGCCCTTCACGCCGAACTTGCTCGCCATCTCCTTGAAGAAGCCGGTGTCCAGGTAGACCTTCTTGTCGAGCGGGCAGTAGAACGGGCCCATGGCGGCCTGGGCCGAGCCGCAGCCCGAGCGGGTGCCGCCGGTGTAGAGCACCAGGGTCGTCGGGGTGTATTGCTTGCCGGTCTGCTGCGGCAGGATCTGGCTCCACACGTCCTCGGTGTTGCCCAGGATCTTCGAGGCGAACCGGCCGCTCTCGTCCGTCGGGGCCTGGCGGCGCCGGGACTGGGTTTGCGGGTCGGCCGTCTGCTCCTGCTGGCCGCCGCCGCGGCCGATCTGCTGGGCGCCGCCGATCAGGATCGCCGGGTTGATGCCGGTGAAGTAGCCGATGATCATCAGCACCACGATGGTGCCGATCCCGAGGCCGCCCGCGCCGCCGCCCGGGAAGCCCATGCCGCCGCCGCCACCGCCCTCACCGCGGCGATCCTCGACGTTGTCGGAGCTGCGTAGATCGTCCCAGCGCATGGTCCCGCCCTGATGCCGCGCCTGCCGCCGGGCAGGGTGCGGTCCTAACTGTGCATCGCCTATGTCCGAAAGCCGGCAGACACCGTTCGGGACGAAACTCTAATGACGGGAGGGAACGCCCGGTTCCGCGGCTCCGGTCAAGCTTTCCCGTCGAGCAGGGCGCGCAAGGCGCGAAAATCCCGCCATGCGAGGCGCTTCTGCACCGGCTGTCGTAGCAGGAAGGCCGGGTGGAGGGTGGCCAGGAGCTTCGCCTCGCCGGTCGGCAGCTTGTACGGGAACAGCCGGCCGCGGGTCCGCAGGATCCCGTCCTTGGTGCCGGTCAGCGTCTGGGTCGCGGGGGCGCCGAGGCAGACGATCACCTCCGGATCGACCAGCTCGATCTGGCGCTCCACGAAGGGCCGGCACACCGCCACCTCCTGGGGTGTCGGGTTGCGGTTGCCCGGGGGCCGCCACGGGACGATGTTGCCGATATAGGCGCTGGTCCGATCGAGGCCGATCGCCGCCATCATCTTGTCGAGGAGCTGGCCCGAGCGGCCCATGAACGGCTTGCCGATCCGGTCCTCGTCGGCGCCCGGGGCCTCCCCGAGAAACATCACCCGCGCCTCGGGATTGCCGTCGGCGAAGACCAGGTTCTTGGCTGTGAAGCGCAGCGGGCAGGCGTCGAAATCCGCCAGGATCTTTTCCAGCTCGTCGAGGCTCTTGGCCTCGCGCGCCCGGGCGCGGGCATCGCTCGCCGCCTCCTCCGGCTGGGCGCTCGCCGCACGCCCGAAGGTGCGGGCCGGGGCCGGGGA
>NZ_VRVA01000130.1:0-13412 GCF_008039945.1 Methylobacterium sp. WL64 | reverse complement strand
AGACCTCCCTTGAGGGCCGTGGAAGACGACCACGTCGATAGGCCGGGGGTGCAAGCGCGGTGACGCGTTGAGCCGACCGGTACTAATCGCCCGATTGACTTGATCGCTCCCGTGATCCGTGTCCGTGAACACGGTCGCAGAAAGACCCGCAGCGCCAGACGCTGCATGCTTGCCGAACGAGGACCCCGCCGTCGCAGCACCCTGCGCGGCCAGTCCCAAAAACATTGCGATGCGCCGGTCTGGTGGCTTGAGCGGCGTGCCCAGAACCCGATCCCATCTCGAACTCGGCCGTTAAACACGCCAGCGCCCATGGTACTGTGTCTCAAGGCACGGGAGAGTCGGTCGCCGCCAGACCCGCACATCGCAAACACATCCCTCGACACGCACACCGATCCCAAACAGGCCGTCCCTCACCAGGGACGGCCTGTTTGCGTTTCTGGTGCTGCTCGGACAGCCGTTCCTTACGGCATCGTCATCCTTTCGCGAGCGTCCGGTAATCGCGACGCTGCCAGGGTCGTCAGGCCGCTCACGCAGTCCGGGCCGAAACGCGACTCCTCTGATTGCGCGGTCCCCGGCTTCGGGCGAGCCGAGACCCGCCTCCAACGGTCGCGGCGCGCGTCCGACGATCATGAGGGGAGGGGGGGACATCACCGTGATGACAGAGCAGCGTTTCCCCCCTTCGCGAGCCGCGCTATGGACTGGGTCCATGCGACTGCTCATCATCGAGGATGACCGGGAGGCGGCAGCCTATCTGGTGAAGGCGTTCCGCGAGACCGGACACGTCGCCGACAGCGCGCATGACGGGCTCGATGGCTACGCGCTGGCCCGCGAGGGTGCCTACGATGTGCTGATCGTCGACCGGATGCTGCCGAAGCTCGACGGCCTGTCGCTGATCCGCTCCCTCCGCGAGCAGAGCGTCGCGACTCCGGTGCTGATCCTGTCGGCGCTGGGTCAGGTCGACGACCGGGTGAAGGGCCTGCGCGCCGGCGGCGACGATTATCTTCCGAAACCCTACGCGTTCTCGGAGCTTCTGGCTCGCACGGAGGCGCTCGCCCGGCGGCAGGCCGGATCGGGCGCGGCGGAAGAGACGCGCTACAGGGTCGGCGACCTCGAACTCGACCGCCTGTCTCACCGGGTCACCCGCGCCGGCCGCGAAATTCTGCTGCAACCTCGGGAATTCCGCTTGCTCGAATATCTGATGCGGCATGCCGGCCAGGTGGTGACCCGGACGATGCTGCTCGAGCATGTCTGGGACTACCATTTCGATCCGCAAACCAACGTCATCGACGTCCACGTCTCGCGCCTGCGCGGCAAGCTCGACAAGGGTTTTGCCTCGCCGATCATTCACACGGTCCGAGGTGCCGGCTACGTCCTGCGCTTCGACGAGGGCGCGGCCGGGTGAGCATGGGCCTCCCGATCGAGCCGATGCCCCGCGAGACCTTCGGGGCCCGGTTCCAGAAGCTGTTCCGCACCACCGCGTTCAAGCTCTCGCTCGCCTATCTGGCAATCTTCGCCCTCTGCGCCTTCCTGGCTCTCGGCTACGTCGCCTGGAACGCCCGGACGGTGTTGGACGACCAGATCGTTTCGACCATCGATGCCGAGATCAACGGCTTGTCCGAGCAGTACAATGCCGGGGGGCTCCGGCGGCTGATCACCGTCGTCGAGCGCCGATCCCGCGAGCCAGGCGCGTCCCTCTATCTGGTGACCACGGCGAGCGGCGAGCACGTCGTCGGCAATGTCGGCTACGTCCCGGCGGCGGTGCTGGCGAGCCCTGGCCAGAGTGAGACCCGATACGGGCGGGGCGATTCGGACGTCGATCCCCATCGGGCGATCGTGCGGGTCTTCACCCTTCCGGGCGGATTCCGGCTGCTCGTCGGACGCGACACCGAGGAGCGCGACCGGTTGCGTGCGGTGATCGGCCGGGCGTTCGGCACCTCCCTCGCCGCCGTGGTGATCCTGGGCGTGATCGGTGGCTGGCTGGCGGCGAGCCGGGTCCTGCGCCGGGTCGACGCCATGACGCAGACAACCCGCGCGATCATGGCCGGCGACCTCGACGGACGACTCTACGTCGCGGGCAACGGCGACGAGCTTGACCGCCTCGCTGCGAGCCTCAACCTGATGCTGGAGCGGATCGGCGAACTGATGCGCGGGATGCGCGAGGTCTCCGACAACATCGCCCACGACTTGAAGACGCCGCTGACACGCCTGCGCAACCGGGCCGACGAGGCCCTGCGCAAAGCCGCCTCGCCGGACGAGCTGCGCAACGCCCTCGAAGCGGTGACCGAGGAGAGCGACGGGCTGATCCGGGTGTTCAACGCGCTGCTGATGATCGCGCGCCTGGAAGCCGGAAGCGCTCGAGAGATCCTGGCGCCGGTCGATCTCGGCGCCGCCGTCCGGGAGGTCGGGGAACTCTATGAGGCGCTGGCCGAGGATCAGGGGTTGGACCTCGACGTGCGCGCGGAGGATGGCCTGATCATCGCGGGCAACCGTGAGCTGATCGGGCAGGCGCTGGCCAACCTGATCGACAACGCCCTCAAGTACGGGGCGGATGGATCGGAGACCCGGGTGGCGGTCGAGGCCGCGCGCTCCGGTGATGCCGTCCGCCTCACCGTGTCGGATCACGGACCGGGTATCCCGGAGGCCGAACGCGAGCGCGTATTGGGCCGGTTCGTCCGGCTGGAGGATGCGCGTTCGCGGCCGGGCTTCGGGCTGGGGCTCAGCCTGGTGAACGCCGTGGTGCGCCTGCATCGCGGGACGCTGCGGCTGTCCGACAACGCGCCTGGGCTGCGGATCGAGCTTGCGTTCCCGGCGCAGAATGTGACCCCGGATTCGAGTGACGGCGCGGCCGAAGCGATACCGTCTCCGGCGGATGCGCCGGGAGGCTCGATTTCGCGCCGGCCTTGAGGCAGGTACGTCGTCACGACATCCCGCCACCGCGACCCAGGAGGTTCCATGGCCCTCACGTCCAAGACCGCCCTCGTCACCGGATCCACCAGCGGCATCGGCCTTGCCATCGCGCGCGGCCTCGCGGCCGAGGGAGCCAACGTCGTGCTCAACGGCTTCGGGGATGCGCAGGCCATCGAGGAGACCCGGGCCGGGATCGAGCGCGAGCACGGGGTGAAGGTTCAGTATTCAGCCGCCGACATGAGCAAGCCCGATGCGATCGGCGAGATGGTGCGGGAGGCCGAGGCGGCATTCGGCGCTATCGACGTGCTGGTCAACAATGCCGGCATTCAGTTCGTCTCGCCGATCGAGGACTTCCCACCGGAGAAGTGGGAGCAGATCATCGCGATCAACCTGTCCTCGGCGTTTCACGCGATGCATGCCGCGATCCCCGGCATGAAGGCCCGGGGCTGGGGGAGGATCATCAACACTGCCTCGGCGCACTCGCTGGTGGCCTCGCCGTTCAAGTCCGCCTACGTGGCGGCCAAGCATGGGATCAGCGGGCTCAGCAAGGCCGCAGCCCTCGAGCTCGCGCCGCACAAGATCACGGTGAACTGCATCTCGCCGGGCTACGTCTGGACGCCGCTGGTCGAGGCACAGATCCCCGACACCATGAAGGCGCGCGGCCTGACCAAGGAGCAGGTGATCGAGGACGTAATGCTAAAGGCGCAGCCGACGAAGGAGTTCGTCACCGTCGATCAGGTGGCGGCGCTCGCGGTGTTCCTGTGCTCCGATGCGGCGAGCCAGATCACCGGGGCCAATATCAGCATGGATGGCGGCTGGACCGCCCAGTAGCGTCGTAGAGTGGCGGCCTCGCCGGAACGTCGGCGAGGCCGCCTCCGATCAGCGGCGCCCGTGGAACAGCAGGGCGATCCCGTAGCCGACCGCGCCGGCGATCAGCAGCGCGACCAGCGGGTTTTCCTCGACGCGGGCGCCGACGGCGGCGCGGCCGTCGCGCAGGTAGGCACCGCCCCGCTCGTAGGCGTCGCCCGCGACATCCCCGGCCCGGCCATAGGCGTCTCCGGCATAATCAGTCGCCTTGTCGGCGAGGTCCCGGGCCTTGTCCTTGACCTGCCCGTAGGCGTTCTCAGCCTGACCCTGGACATCGCGTACCCGGCCTTCCACCGAATCCCGGTTCGAGCCCACGAAGTCGCCCGCCGCACCCTGGGCCTTACCCAGGGCTTCCTTGGCGCCGCCAACGATCCGATCCGTATCCACCATGACACTCTCCTCGACGTGACCGCGGCACCGGTACGGGAGGAGGTGCCGCAGAATTCCTCGTCGTGCAGCGAACGCGCGAGACCGGGTTTGCGTACCGTGACCCGGCGATTTTCTGTGCCTTGGGCCGCGCGGCGTCGATCAGGGTAAACAAGCCGGTGCCGGAACGGGCCGCGGTGCCTCAGAGGCCGATCAACTCGGCGATGGCCGCGGCTCCAGCGGCGGGCGAGGTCTCGCCGCGGGCGACGCCGGCCTCGGCCGCGGCGGTGCTGCGCCTGACCTCGGGCGAGCCGACGAGGCGCTGGTGCAACCGCTCGTGAACGAGCGCCCACATCCATTTCACGTCCTGCGTCCGGCGCTTGGCTTGGATCTCCCCGGTGGCGGTGAGCTTTTCCCGGTGATCGACGATCCGCGCCCAGAGCGCGTCGAGGCGCAGGTTGTGGAAGCCCGAGATCGTGACCACAGGCGGCGTCCAGGTTGACGATGCGGGGGTGAGGATGTGCAGGGCGGCGCGGTATTCCGAGGCCGCCGCGTTGGCCCGCTGCTCGGCCTCGCCGGAATCGGCCTTGTTGACCGCGATCATGTCGGCGAGTTCCAGGATGCCCTTCTTGATGCCCTGAAGCTCGTCGCCGGCCCCGGGCAGCATCAGCACGAGGAAGAAGTCGGTGAGGTCGGCGACCGCCGTCTCCGACTGGCCGACGCCCACCGTCTCCACCAGGATCACGTCGAAGCCGGCCGCCTCGCAGAGCAGCATGGTCTCGCGGGTCTTGGCCGCGACGCCGCCCAGCGTTCCGGAGGACGGGGAGGGGCGGATGAACGCCTTGGGATCGTGGGCGAGCCGCGCCATCCGGGTCTTGTCGCCGAGGATCGAACCGCCGGTGCGCGATGAGGACGGGTCGACTGCCAACACCGCGACCTTGTGGCCGGCCTCCGTCAGGTTCGATCCGAGGGCATCGATGGTCGTGGACTTGCCGACCCCCGGCACGCCCGTGATGCCGACCCGGATCGCCTTGCCGGTCTCCGGCAGAACCGAGTCGATCAAGGCGGCGGCGAGCGCCCGATGGTCGGCGCGTTTCGACTCCGCCAGGGTGATCGCCCGGGCCAGGGCGGCACGGTCGCCGCCCAGCAGTCGCGCGCGCAGGCTCTCGATGTCGATGGTCGGCGTCATGGATCCTTCATGGCGGCGGTTGGCGCTGCCGTCGAGGGGGTATCGTCGCCGGGCCGCGGCCGCGGGGTCTGAGCCGTCTCAACGCGCGCGCGATCAAGCCCGCAGGGTCGACCCCTAACCCTGTGTCCGCGGCACCACGGGGGGCTGAATACCCGTACTCCACAGGGCCGGTGGGCGATCGTGCCCCGCCACGGTCACGATCCTGCGCGACGGATGGCGCCCCGCCCGAACGCACCCGGATCATGTCGAGCCAGACCGTCTCACGCCGCGCACTCCTCCGGATCGGCGCCCTCGCGGGGGCGGCGGGGCTCGCTCCGAGCCTTGGCGCCTGCGTCACCGATGACCTCGGCACCTCTGCGGCGCTGCCTGAAAAGCAGTCGGCGCTGGACGTCATGCCGGTGCTGCTGGTGGCCACGACGCGCAAGCCGGTGGGCAACCCGCCCCGGCCGCCGTACTTCAATTCCGAGCGCGGGCGCGGCCTGAGCTTCGCGGAGGTGCGCCTGTCGCCCCCCGACCGCTCGCTGCTCGGCAAGGTGTCGGCAGTCATCACCGGCGACTGGACCATCGGGGCCGTACCCAAGACCGAGAGCGGCCCAGGTGCCGCCGAGGCCTTCGCGCAGGCGGCGCTCGGCCGCGACGTGCTGATCTACGTCCACGGGTATCGGGAATCGTTCGAATCCGCCGCCGTGAGCGCGGCGCGCCTGTCGGACGGCATCCGGTTCCGGGGCGTCTCGGGCCTGTTCACCTGGCCGTCCGCCGCCGCGACCTTCGACTACAACTACGATCGCGAGAGCGCGCTCTGGTCGCGCGATGCCTTCGAGGACCTGCTGAAGGCCGTCACGTCGACATCGAGCGCCGGGCGGATCAACATCGTCGCCCATTCGATGGGCACGCTGCTGACCCTCGAGACCATCCGGATGCTGCGGGCCGAAGCCGGCGAGGCCGCGATGGCGCGGATCGGCGCGGTGGTGCTGGCCGCCCCCGACATCGATTTCGACCTGTTCTCGAACGGCGTCGCCCGGCTCGGCCCCGACGTGTCGAAGATCACCGTGATCTCATCGACCAACGACCGGGCGCTCGAACTGTCCGCGGCGATCGCGGGCGGCGTCCGGGCCGGCGCCGCCGACCGCGCCAAGCTTGAGGCGCTCGGCGTGCGCGTGGCCGACGCCTCCGATTACGGCGGCGGCCTGATCAACCACGACCTGTTCCTGTCGAACCCCGAGGTGCAGGCGGTGGTCAAGCGCGCCATCGCCCGCGGGGCGGGGGTCTGAGAGAGCCAGCAAGGCGCTCACCCCATCCGGGTCGCCATGCTCTGCGGCGGCAGGGGCTCTTCGGGTAGGATCGGCGCGTCGCCGGACGCGTCGAGATGGTCGATCCGTTCGGCCCAGACCCGGAAGCCGACGAGGGGATTGGGGCCGAACGTGTGGGTCAGCGGCACGTCCGCGGCGTCTCGGCCGTAGGCGACCATCACCCGGCCGATCCGCGGACTGTTGTTGCGCGGGTCGAACACGTGCCAGCGCCCGCCGAGAAACACCTCCATCCAGGCCGCGAAGTCGCCGGCCGGGTGCGGCTCGGGCTCGCCGATGAAGCTGATGTAGCCCGTGCAGTAGCGGGTCGGCACGTTGAGGGCGCGGCAGAAGGCCACGGCGAGGTGGGTGAAGTCGCGGCAGACGCCCCGGCCGCCGGCATAGGCATCCTGCGCCGTGCGGTCGCCATGGGCGAACTCGTACCCGAATGCGATGTGGTCGTGCACGAAGTCGCAAACTGCCTGCACCCGGCCCCAGCCCGGCTCGAGATGTCCGAACAGCCGCCATGCCTCGTCGGCCAGCAAGTCGGATTCGCAGTAGCGGCTGGGCAGCAGGAACACGATCGTCTCGGGCGGCAGCGCCTCGATCGCGTGCTGTTCGGCCTCGGGATGGGCCGGGTCCGGGCTTCCGTCGTCGCCGATCACCGCGTCGGTCCCGAGGGTGAAGTTCCCCGCCGGGGCGGTCAACCGGCCGCACAGGTTGCCGAAGCCGTCGCGATAGAGATCGACCGGCACCGGCGGCTCGGTGCGGAGCGTGTCGGGCGCCTCAAGGGCGTCCGCCCGGGTGGGATGCACGTTCAGCATCACCACCATCGGGACCGGATAGGGGAAGGCGTAGCGCATCTCGCAGCCGAGCCTGATCCGCATCCGCGGTGATCCTTCTTTCCGTTTGGTTTCGTTACGGCCATCGGCCGGGCAGGATTCGCGCCACGCATTCGCGGCGGACTGACTGAGACGGGCTTGGCGGGCGTCCGGTTCACCCCTACAGCATCCGCGCGCGGCGCTCATGACCGCCGGGGTAAGCTTAGGCATTTCTCCCCGGGGCGGTGCGTCGCACCCGCGCGCGATCCCGCTGACCGGGCGCGCCAAGGACGGTTACGAGAAGGATGCCGGCCATGTTCACGCTCGAGATCGAGGGCACCGCCGTGGCGGTGATCAACAGCGACGAGGCGTCCGCCAAGGACCTCTTCACCTGCGAGGGTTTCAAGGAAGACATCCGGACGATGACGAGCGACGGCAAGCCGCTCTGGAACGGCACCTCGCCGCTCACGATCCGGGCCGCCAACGAGGACGAGATCGAGATCTTCGAGGATGCGCTCGCCGAGGATGACGGCGAGGGCGAGTTCACCGACGACAAGCACCATGCCGGCGGCGACACCGCCGAGGAGGAAGACGAGGACGAGGCGGACATCGTCTTCCTCGTCGACATCGACGAGGCGGACGAGGACGACGAAGCCGACGCCTGACATCTGCCGCTGAACTTGGCCGCCTCCCGGGGGTTTCCGATCCGATTCGGAATGCAACACCCCGGGAGGACGGACATGGCTGACAGCAGGCAGATCGTTGATGCGCTGGTGCGCGCGCGGCGCGGCGGGATCGCCGCAAGCGCGGCTCTTGGCGGCCTCGCGCTGATCGGGGGGATCGCCTACCGGGCGCTGCGCGGTTCGGCGCCGCCGTACCAGGACGGCCCGGACTTCTCGAAGGTCGACGAGGACGAGGCCCGGCTGATGCTGCGGGCCATGGTGGCCGCCACCATCGCGGACGGCATGATCGATACCGCCGAGCGCAAGCGCCTCGACGCGGCGGTGGCCGAGGCCGGCCTCGATCCCGACGGGCGGGCCTGGCTCGACCGGGAACTGGAAAGCCCCGCCGAGATCGACGAGATCGCCGAACGGGTGAACGAGCCGGAGGCGGCGGCGCGGATTTACGCGGCCGCGCGGCTCGCGATCGATCCGGACACGCTGCAGGAGCGTCAGTTCCTGAAGATGCTCGCCGAGGCCCTCGACGTGCCCGGCAACGCAACCGCCTCGATCGAGCGAGACATCGGCGCCTGACCGATATCCATACCCGGCTTTGGATCTCCCGCGGCGGCCGAGCTTCGTGCTAGCGTTGCGGTGCGGTGATCCGGGTCGACGCGTCCCGGCCGCTGAAGGCCGGGACGTTCCATGCCAGTGCTGCCGCCATCGCCCGCTCGGTCCCATGCGCGACGGGCCGTCCGGGGCCTCACCGGGGCTCTGTTCGCCGGGAGTCTGATCGCCATGAGCGTCGCCCCCGTCCGCGCCGCCGATCCGCCGCCCGCCCCCCTGACTCTGTCGGGCCAGGGCAGCTTCTTCGTCGGCGGTCGCGATATCCAGTCCGATACGCTCTCGACCCTGCCGGCCTACGCGCCGTCCGGGACGATCACGGTCGATCAGGTCTATGTGCGCTATCAGATTCCGGTCGAGCCCGTGCGGCCGCCGGTGGTTCTGATCCACGGCTGCTGCCTCACCGGCAAGACCTGGGAGACGACCCCGGACGGGCGAATGGGCTGGGACGAGTTCTTCGTCCGTCGCGGCTTCCCGACCTACGTCATCGACCAAGCGTGGCGCGGGCGCTCGGCGATCAGCCCGGCCCAGATCGACGCGGTGAAGATGGGCAAGGCCGAGGCCGATTCGCTGCCGCCGGTCTTCTCCGCCGGGCGCGAGCCGGCCTGGGCGATCTTCCGGTTCGGGCCGGAATACCCGAAGGTGTTTCCGGGCATGCAATTCCCCCTGGAAGCCCAGGGCGAGTTCTGGAAGCAGATGGTCGCCGACTGGTCCGCCGCCCTGCCGGTGCCGAACCCGACCGTGCCGGCCCTGTCGGAACTCGCCAAACGGCTCAAGGGCGCGGTGCTGGTCTCGCACTCGCAATCGGGCATCTACCCGTTCCAGACCGCTGCTCTCGACCGCACCGGGATCCGGGCCATCGTGGCGATCGAGCCCGCCGCCTGCCCGGATCCGGCCAAGGACGATCTGGCCCCCTACAAGGACCTGCCGATCCTGGTCCTGTTCGGCGACTACGTCGACGCCTCGCCCCGCTGGGCACCCCGGCTCAAGCAGTGCCGCAGCTTCGTGGCGGCTGCGAACGCGGCCGGCGGCCGGGCCGAGCTAATCCTGCTCCCGGAAATCGGGATCCACGGCAATTCGCACATGCTGATGCAGGACAAGAACAGCCTCGACATCGCCGACTGGCTGGCCGGCTGGATCGAGAAGCGGGTGACGGGGAAATCCTGATCGGACAGCCGGCGTCGCAACCGGCCCGTCCTCCCAATCATCACCTCATCCTGAGGTGATGCGCAGCAGCCGCGAAGGAGCCGTCCAGGAATCGCGCGGCGGGCGGGAGGACTTCTTCGCGGGCTTCGCTTTGCTACGCCACCGCAGGATGAGGGGGAAATCCGGAACGGGCTCGTCTCGTAAGCTTGGTCAGCCCGGTTTCCGCTCCAACAGAAATTTTCCCATCCGCTCGATCGCCCGGCGGATGTTCTCGGCCGAATTTGCGTAGGACAGCCGGATATAGCCTTCGCCGTGGATCCCGAAATCCGGGCCGCCGATCACCGCGACGCCCGCCTCCTCCAGCAGGGTGGCGGCGAGGGACTTGGCCTTCCACCCGGTCTCGGAGACATTCGGGAAGGCGTAGAACGCGCCCTTCGGGGCAATGCACGAGACGCCCGGCAACGCGTTCAGCCCGTCGATCACGATCGCCCGTCGCCGGTCGAACTCGGCCACCATCTCGGCCACGCAATCCTGCGGGCCGTCGAGCGCCGCGATGCCGGCCCATTGGGTCGAGGCGTTCACGCAGGAATGGGCGTTGACCGCGAGCTTCCGGGCCGCGTCGTAGAGCGGCTTCGGCCATACCGACCAGCCGAGTCGCCAGCCGGTCATCGCGTAGGTCTTCGACGCGCCGTCGAGGTAGATCAGCCGGTCGCGAATCTCGGGATAGGTCAGCAGCGAGTGATGGGCTTCGCCGTCATACGTCATCGTGCCGTAGATCTCGTCCGACAGCACTGCGACATCCGGGTGGTCGGCAAGGCCCGCCACCAAAGCGTCGATCTCCGCCTTGGGCGTCACGCCACCGGTCGGGTTGGCGGGCGAGTTCACGATCAAGAGGCGGGTCTTCGGCGTGATCAAGGCCAAGGTCTCGGCGGCCGAGAAGGCGAAGCCGTTCGCCTCGCGGATCGGCACCGGCACCGGCGTCGCCCCGGTGAACTCGATCATCGAGCGATAGATCGGAAAACCCGGATCCGGGTACAGGATCTCGGCGCCGGGCTCGCCGAACATCAGGATCGCCATGAACATGGTGATTTTGCCGCCCGGCACGATCATCACGGATTCGGGCGAGACCTCGACGGCATGACGGCGGTGTATGTCGCGGGCCACGGCCTCGCGAAGACCCGGGATGCCCACGGCCGGCGTGTAGCCATGGTGCCCGTCGCGCAAGGCCTTGATGCCCGCCTCGACCACGTGGGCCGGCGTCGGCATGTCGGGCTGGCCGATGCCGAGGTTGATCACGTCCCGCCCTTGGGCTGAGAGCGCCTGGGCGCGGGCCAGCACCGTGAACGCGTTCTCCTCGCCGATGCGCGAGAAGGCCGGGACGACGTGCAGCATCGCGCTCTCCGCGGGACGGTCGTTCTAGTGCTTGGTGCGCTCGGCGAGCTTCATGGCCCCGAACGACATCGCCACGGCGATCGCACCCAGGATCACGAAGGTCTTCACCGAGGCGTAGAACAGGGCCGGCTCGATGCCCGTGTCCGTGTAGAGCACCAGGCCGATGGCGGCCAACGGCAGGGAGAGCAGGATGAACAGGGGGACGAGCGGGTTCATATTGGGCACTCGGATCCGGCGCGCGGTGGGCCGCGGCTCGTGGGCGTCGAACCTGCATACCACCCTGCCGCAAAGGTTGGGACCCCGGCGGCGGCAGTTTTTCGCCGGATCGTGCCGCCACTCACCGAAGCGCAAGCATTTAACCGGATACTGGCTTTCCGGGAGGAGATGCCAGTATGCGCCCAACAGCAGTTACGTCGAGAGGCAGTAGCCAAAATCTATCGCAGCTCGACATCCTGACGGCGCAGATCGGCCGGCTCCTGCGGCATCCTGCCTACAGGCGCGAAAGTGTCGTCAGTTCGCTGCTGCAGCGCCACCTGCCGAAAGATGCCGGCTATGCCTGGAACGGCGAAGCCGCCCTGCGCGACCGCCTCGGCCGTGCCGCCCTCGACGCGGCGAGCATCGACCATCTCATCCGCAACGCCCAGGCCGAGATCCAGCGCCTGCGGGGGCCGAGTGACGCCTGACGGCCGTCAGGCCGGAACCCGAACGGTCGCCCGCAGCCCGCCCAGCGGGCTCTCGTGCAGGGCGATATCCCCGCCATGCGCCCGGGCGATATCCCGGGCGATCGCCAGCCCAAGCCCGGATCCGCCCGCATCCTGGCGAGAATCATCGAGGCGCACGAACGGCTTGAACACCTCCTCGCGGCTCTCGGGCGGGATCCCCGGGCCGTCGTCGTCGATCGAGACGTAGAAGGCGCGGGCCTCCAGCCGGCCGGAGATCGCCACCGTGTCGCCGTACCGGGCGGCGTTGGCGGCGAGGTTGAACAGGCAGCGCCGGAACGCCCCCGGCCGTACCGTGACCGCCGGGGCTCCCGCCAGATTGACCTCCGAGACATGGGCCCCCAGGCGCTCAACGTCGCTGCGCAGGTCTTCCAGCAGCGCGCGCATGTCCGTGGGCGTCGCCGGCTCGGCGGAATCACCGCGCGCGAAGGCGAGATAGCCCTCCAGCATCCGGCTCATCTCGTCGACGTCACGGCTGAGATCCTCGATCTCACTGGTCTGCTCGAACAACGCCAGGGAGAGGCGGAAGCGCGTGAGGATGGTGCGCAGGTCGTGGCTCACGCCGTTGAGCATCGTCGTGCGCTGCTCCATGGCCCGCTCGATGCGCCGCTTCATCTCGATGAAGGCGTGGCCGGCCTGGCGCACCTCCCGGGCTCCGCGCGGCCTGAACTCGATCTCCCGACCCTTGCCGAAGCCCTCCGCTACGGCGGCGAGCCGCAGGATCGGTTTGATCTGGTTGCGCAAAAACAGGATCGCGACGCCGAGCAGCACCAGCGACGAGCCGATCATCCAGACCAGGAAGATGTGCGAGTTCGATGCGTAGGCCTGGCTGCGCCGGGCGGTGATCCGCATCACCCCGTCCGGGATCGCCACCCGGATCTCGATCAGGTTCGAGCGGCCGACCGTGTCGATCCAGAACGGCCGTCGGATCTGGCGGCTGATCTCGTCCGAGAGCGCTTCGTCCAGGATCGAGAAGAACGGCCGCGGCCCTTGGGTCGGAAGCTTGGCGCCCTTCAGGATGTCGAGGTCGAGGTTCAGCCGCTCGGCGGCGATGCGCGACAGGGTCTCGGCATCCCGGTCTTGGGGGTAGCTCTCGTAGATGTCGATCAGCGCCGCCACGTCCGCGGTCACCGCGGCCGACAGGCGCTTGGTCACGAGCTGCCAGTGCCGCTCCATGAACGTGTAGGCGATCACCGACTGGAGCAGGACCACGGGCGCGATGATGATGATCAACGACCGGGCATAGAGCCCCTTGGGCAGGACATCGCCGATCGACCGGCTCAGTCGCTTCCACAGCCGGTGCGGTGCCGAACGCGGCCGCACCGGGTCGGTCCGCAGGGTGCGCGCCAGGACGGGATCGGGGGCGTTCACGAAACCGCGCGCCCGCGTCCGCCGAGGCGGGATCGGGATCGGCGACGTGGGGGCCGTCTCAGGGG
>NZ_VRVA01000012.1:0-109543 GCF_008039945.1 Methylobacterium sp. WL64 | reverse complement strand
CCAACCCGGCGTCGCCTTCGGCTACGTCGGCTGAGCCGGGTGGGCTGAACCGGACGGCGCCCGCCCGAACGGGCCGCCGCCACACGGACGCCCTCGACGCCCCGCGGGCCCACGACCAGGTCCGCGGGCCCCGCCGCCGGCGCAAGAACAACAATCAGGACCCTAAGCGCCGCGACCCATCGCAGGGAGGACAACAGCCATGGCACAGGAAGCAATCCATCGAGGCCCGGTCCCAGTCGAGGCCAACCCGGCCGAAAGACCGAGCCGCGTCCGCCTGTTCCTGATCGCCCTGGTCATCGTCGTCATCGCCGAGGCCATCGGCAACATCAACATCCCCGTCGGGACCGGAAAGATCGTCCTGCTGCCCCTGCTGTGGGCCCTCCTGCTCGGCGGAGCCCTCGGTCTGGCGAGCCCCCGGCTCCCGGCCCTCCTGCGCCTGCGGTCCTCGACGCAGTCGGCCGCGGCCGCCTTCCTGCAGCCGGCCCTCCTCGTCTTCATCGCAAAGCTCGGCCTGCTGGTCGGCGGCTCGCTGCCGAGGATCTTCGCGTAGGGATGGTCGCTCGTGTTCCAGGAGTTCGGCCACTTCTTCGGCACCATGGTGTTCGGCCTTCCGGTCGCCCTTCTCCTCGGCATCAAGCGAGAGGCCATCGGCGCCACCTTCTCGGTCGGCCGGGAGCCGAGCCTGGCCATCATCGGCGAGCGCTACGGGATGGATTCCCCCGAGGGGCGCGGCGTGCTCGCGGAATACCTCACCGGGACAGTGTTCGGGGCGGTCTTCATCGCCGTCCTGGCCGGCCTCATCGCCAGCCTGAACATCTTCAATCCCCTCGCGCTCGCCATGGGGGCCGGCGTCGGATCCGGCAGCATGATGGCCGCCGCCTCGGGGGCCATCGCGGCGCAGCAGACCCCCGAGGTGGCCAAGGATGTCGCCACCTTCGCGGCGGCGAGCAACCTGATCACCACGACCATCGGAACCTACTTCACGCTCTTCCTGTCGCTGCCCTTCACGATCTGGGCCTACGGCAAGCTCGAACCGATCCTCGGACGCAACCGCCCCAACACGGTCCGGGAGCCCTCGGCCGTCGCCGTGACCCCGGAGCATGAGGAAACCGCGATCGGATTCGCCGAGATGCTGGTGGCGTGGCTGCTGATCGGCGCCTACGGGCTCATCGGCAACTATCTGACCTACGGCGTGATCCCCGACGCCGCCGTCGTGGGCGGGATGGCGATCATCATTGGCGTCGTGATCCTCGGCTGGGGCCTCTACGTGCTCTCGGCGCGCAAGCTTCCCGCGGTGATCTGGGTCTCCCTGATCGGCATGGCGCTGACCTATCCGGCGATGCCGTACGCGGCCGAAATCGCCGCGATGACCGGCAAGATCAACTTCCTCGCCCTGGCCACTCCGATCCTGACATTCGCCGGCCTGTCCATAGCCAAGGACATCCCCGCCTTCCGGCAACTGGGCTGGCGCATCGTCGTGGTCTCGTTCATGGCGAATGCCGGCACATTCCTGGGCGCGACCCTGATCGCGCAGTTCTGGATGCATGTGCCGGTGACGTGAGACATGGTTCGATCCGCCGCCGGGCCGGGCTCGGTGGCGGATCGACCGACGCGCAGGGATGGCCGGGCTTGGACCTGTGACGGCCAGGGAGCGAACGGCATGAGCATAGACGCGGACATCCTCGATCGCATGGTCGCCTGGCGGCGCGACCTGCCGCCCACCCGGAGCTCGCCTTCGCGGAGGTCCGCACCGCGGATCTCGTCGCACGCGAACTCGCCGCCTGCGGCTTCGAGGTCCATCGCGGCCTGGGCCGGACGGGCGTCGTCGGGACGCTGCGCCGGGGAGAGGGCCCGATCGTCGGCCTGCGCGCCGACATGGACGCGCTGCCCATCCACGAGGCGACCGATCTGCCCCACGCCTCCAGGAACCCGGGGGTGATGCATGCCTGTGGGCATGATGGGCATGTCGCGATGCTGCTCGGCGCCGCCAGCCAGCTCGCCCGCGCCGAGAACCTGCGCGGTACGGTCCGGGTCATCTTCCAGCCGGCCGAGGAATGCGAGGGCGGCGGCCGGGCGATGGTCGAGGACGGCCTGTTCCGGATGTTCCCCTGCGACACGGTCTGGGGCCTGCACAACTGGCCGGGATTGCCACTCGGAGCCTTCGCCACCTGCCCGGGCCCGATCATGGCCTCCCTCGACACGTTCGAGATACGCGTCAGGGGCTCGGGGACGCACGCCGCCATGCCGGAGCGGGGCATCGACACGCTGGTGATCGCCTCCGAGACGGTTCTGGCCCTGCAGACGATCGTCAGCCGCCGGATCGCCCCGCTCGATCCCGCGGTGGTGAGCATCACCCAGGTCCACGGCGGCGACGCCTGGAACGTGATCCCGGACCTCGCCACGATCCGGGGGACCGTCCGCTGCCTGTCCGAGAGCGTGCGCGGGACGGTGGGGACTCTCATCACGGAGATCGCCACGGGAACCGCCCGCACGCATGGCGGCGCCGCCGAGGTCGATTACCACACCGGATATCCCTCGACGGTCAACGCCTCGGACGCCGTCCCGCTCGCGCTCGCCGCGGCGGCCCGGGTCCCGGCGATACCGGCCCGGCATGGAAATGTCGCGCCGTCGATGGCCTCGGAGGACTTCGCCTACATGCTGCAGGCCTGCCCCGGCGCCTACGTCTGGCTCGGCACCGACGGCGCCGAGCCCGGCCGGCCGCTTCACAATCCCGGCTACGACTTCAACGACGACGCCCTGCCGATCGGGGCCGCCTATTGGGTGGCCCTGGCGACCGGCATGCTCGAAGCGGCCCGTACGTAAGCTTGCCGACGCTTCGGGTATCGAGGCCCGCGCCTGCGAAGTTGCCGAACGGCTTCGCAGGCGGATGAGGGATCTTGAGACGGGGAACCGGCATCTTTCGCCGGTAATCGCAGATCTGACGCTCGACACGCTGATCTTAAAGGATGCGTCCCTGAGAGGCGTCTCGAGCCCCGGGCGCCAACGCGCCCGTGGCGAACACATCTCGCCTCCCCGTGGGGCTGATCAGTCGCGGCGAGCGGAACTGACGGGCTGATGTAAAGTAGAAAAAAGTGGAGCGGGCGGCGGGAATCGAACCCGCATATTCAGCTTGGGAAGCTGACGTTCTACCACTGAACTACGCCCGCGGACACGGCCGGTGCGGTGGAGTGGCGCCCACAAGGCCGGGGCCTCGTGGGTGCTCCGTGCACCCGTGTACGAATGCGATCTAGCAGCCCGCCGACAAGTCCGTCAAACGGGGTCTTTCGGTTTCTGCAGGAAAGCGTGTTCGCAAGCCGGACCTCGCCCAGTGGAGCGACCTGCGCCGGAGCCAGCGTCTCAGGCGATCCGGGACAGGTTCCCCGCGGCGGCGTGCGATTCGCGGGCAGCGTCATAGGCCCGGTTGCGCAGGGCCGTCTCGCTGGGCAGCTGTTCGACGACGTTGCCGGACCGCGAATCCACCACCTGGAACACGATCGAGCTCGTGTCCGGATCCTGGATGTAGCGCGCCTTGTCGCCGGTGGGGGTGATATCGAGCTTGACCGCCGGTTCCAGCGGAGCGGTGGCGGCCTGGGCCGGCGTCGTGTCCTGGGTGGCGGCCGGAGCGGCCGATGCCGCGAGCGACTCGAGACCCTGCGGCCCCGGCGTCGTCGCATTGAGCGGACGGATATCCATGGCTGATCTCCTGCGATCCTGTGATCGAGGGATTCAGCGGTTCTGCCGCCTAAGCGTCCGTTAACGGCGCCCCCCGGCGCAGGGGATGGTTGCGCGGCAGCCCGAGTCGCGATGAAGATCGCGTTACCGGAACGGCATCATTTTGCGATTCGTCTGGTCCTTGATGCCGCGCACCGCGCGGGTGGGGCGATCCGTGTCGCTATTGCGCCACGGGGAACGGCACGCGTCCGGAGGTATCCATGCGCTGGACCCGAATAGCGGTGGCGCTCCTGGTTGCGGCGTTTGCCGAGGCACCACCGGGCAGCGGACAGGCGCGATCAGGATTATCACCCCGGGGGCGTTCATCCGGCAGCATCGCTGCGAGGTCGTGGCGCGCCTTGACGCGATCCATCGGCGCGGGCCCGTCGAAACGTCGCGTGATCGCTTCATCGTGGTGGCGCTGCGCGATCGGCCGATGCACTATGTCCAGTGCATCTTCCAGCCCTTCGATACCGTGATGTTGTGCGAAGCCTCGTCTGGCGCCTACGGGAAAACGGGTTTTCGGCTCCAGGCGCAATCCCAGGCCGCCCTCCGGGCCCTTCAGTATGCCCAAGCCGACGGAGAAGCGAATTTCTCGCGCACCGTCAGCCTCGGAGATCCTCCCGATGTCGGCATCGCCGCCGACCTGATGCTCGCGGCGCTCTACGATGCCTACGGGGCCGAGCCGGACTCGGCGATCGAGATCACGGCGCCGCGCGGCGGCGGCGGCGGGTGCGGCACGCCCACGTCTTGAGCGGACGGGGCGTGCCGGCTCCTCATTCGGCCGCGTCGATGTAGAGCTTGCCGCCTTCGGCCAGGAACTCCTGGGACTTGGCCCGCATGCCGGCCTCGGCCTCGGCCTTCGACATTGCGGGCGACGCGCCCACGACCTCGCCCGCTTCCTCCATCGCCAGCACCTCGGCGCGCAGGTCCTGGGTGATCTTCATCGAGCAGAACTTCGGCCCGCACATCGAGCAGAAATGCGCGACCTTGTGGGCGTCCTTGGGCAGGGTCTCGTCGTGGTAGCGACGGGCCGTATCCGGATCGAGGCCCAGGTTGAACTGGTCTTCCCAGCGGAAGTCGAACCGGGCGCGGCTCAGCGCGTCGTCGCGCAGCTGGGCGGCCGGGTGGCCCTTGGCGAGGTCGGCGGCGTGGGCGGCGATCTTGTAGGTGATCACCCCGGTCTTCACGTCGTCGCGGTCCGGCAGCCCGAGGTGCTCCTTCGGGGTGACGTAGCAGAGCATCGCGGTGCCGAACCAGCCGATCATGGCGGCGCCAATGCCCGAGGTGATGTGGTCGTAGCCGGGGGCGATGTCGGTGGTCAGCGGGCCGAGGGTGTAGAACGGCGCCTCGCCGCACTCCCGCAACTGCTTCTCCATGTTGACCTTGATCTTGTGCATCGGCACGTGGCCGGGGCCCTCGATCATCACCTGGCAACCCTTGTCCCAGGCGATCTTTGTCAGTTCGCCCAGCGTCTCCAGCTCGCCGAACTGCGCGGCGTCGTTGGCGTCGGCGATCGAGCCCGGACGCAGGCCGTCGCCGAGCGAGAACGACACGTCGTAGGCCCGCATGATGTCGCAGATCTCGTCGAAATGCTCGTACAGGAACGATTCCCGGTGCCCGGCCAGGCACCAGCGCGCCATGATCGAGCCGCCCCGCGAGACGATGCCGGTGACCCGGCGGGCGGTGAGCGGCACGTGCGCCAGCCGCACGCCGGCATGGATGGTGAAGTAGTCAATGCCCTGCTCGGCCTGCTCGATCAGCGTGTCCTTGAAGACTTCCCAATCGAGCTTGAGCGGGTCGCCACCGACCTTCTCGAGCGCCTGGTAGATCGGCACGGTCCCGATCGGCACCGGGCTGTTCCGGATGATCCACGAGCGGATGTTGTGGATGTTGCGGCCGGTGGACAGGTCCATGACCGTGTCGGCGCCCCAGCGGATCGACCAGACCAGCTTCTCGACCTCTTCCGCGGCCGACGACGTCACGGCCGAATTGCCGATGTTCGCGTTGATCTTGACCAGGAAGTTCCGGCCGATCGCCATCGGCTCCAGCTCGGTGTGGTTGATGTTGGCCGGGATGATCGCGCGGCCGCGGGCGATCTCGTCGCGCACGAATTCTGGGGTGATGAACGGCGGCACCGACGCACCGAAGCTCTCGCCGTCTGCCAGCGTGGCTTCGGCGCCCGCCAGCATCGCGTCGCGACAGGCGTTCTCGCGGTGGGCGACGTAGATCATCTCCTCGGTGATGATCCCGGCTCGGGCGAACTCGTACTGCGTCACCATCTGCCCGGGGGCCGCCATGCGGATCGTCCGGGTAGCGGGGCAGGGCGCCACGAGCTTGTCGCCGGCGAAGCCGTTATCCTCCGGCTTGACCGCACGGGGCTCAACCGCGGTGTAGCCGCGCGCCGCGATCCAGGGCTCGCGCACGCCGGGCAGGCCGGCGGTGAGGTCGATGCGGGCGTCGGTCTCGGTGTAGGGGCCCGACGGATCGTAGACCCGCACCGGCTCCTCTTTCGGATCGGACAGGGCAATCTCGCGATAGGGCACCCGGATGTCCGGCCGGCCGACCGGATTCGCGTAGACCTTGCGCGACCCGGTGACCGGACCCGTGGTCACGGTCTCGGGGCTGCCTTTCACGTCCTTGGGGAGAACGGGTGCGTTCATCGTGGGCCTCTCCTCGTGTTGGAGCGCTCCGGACCACGCGATGGCTGAGATGAGATCCGGCCGCACGCACGCGAGCAGCCGCGGGTTCCCGTCCCTCCGCCGGTATGAGCCGGATCAGGTTCAAGGGTCAGGGCAGCATGCCCAATCTCAGCCCCCTTCAGGGCCCCCCTCGGAACAGTTCAAGACTCGGCCCCGGGGATGGGTTTGTCAATGCTGCGGCGAGCTGAGCGGATAACAGGCTGGTGTTGTACGGCGGGAGAAGCTCCGGTCGCCCAAAGACAAGAGCCCTGTGTAGGGGCAGGGCCGCCCAACCACTCATCAAAGCCGTCCTGGGCCAAACAAACTTGGCTACGATGCCCATCTTTGAACCTTCAAGAAACGATGCGCATCCTGCTCCTGCTGCTGGCCGCCCTGGCGGTGCTCTACCTGGCTTGGCTCGTCGCCCTGGTGCTGTTCCAGCGGCGGCTGATCTACCCGGGCGCGGCTTGGAACGGGCAACCCGTGCGCATCCAGGCGGCACCGCCCGGGACCGAGCCGGTCACGGTAGCGACAGAGGACGGCGAGCGGCTTTTCGCCCTGTGGCGGCCGCCGCATCCCGGCTGCGGCATCGTCATCAGCTTTCACGGCAACGGCTCCCGGCCCGAGCCGCACGCGGCACGCTTCGCCGCGGATCCGTGGCGCGCGGCCGGCTGGGGTGTGCTGGCGCCGGCCTATCGCGGCTATCCTGGCTCGACCGGCACGCCGAGCGAGGACGGCCTGATCCGGGACGGGCTGGCGGCGGTCGCGGCCGCTGAGGCACGGTCCCCGGGGGCGCCGATCCTGCTGCATGGCCATTCCCTGGGTGCCGCGGTGGCGGTCGCGATCGCCGGGCAAGTCGAGGCGATCGGGCTCTACCTTGAAGCACCGTTCGACTCGCTGACCCATGCCGTGCGGCTGCATGTCCCGCTGGCACCATCCTGGCTCCTGCGCGACACCTATCGCTCGGACCGGCGCATCCAAGGCACGTCCGCGCCGGTCCTGATCGTCCAGGGCACCGACGACCCGGTGGTGCCGGCCGAGCTCGCCCGGGCGCTCGCTACGGCGGCGGGGCCCCGAGCGCGGTTCGAGCTGGTGCCGGGCGACCACATGTCGATCTTCGGGTCCCGGGATCGCGAGGCCGAGGCGTGGTTCCGCGGACGTGTGGGGCCGGCCTGCAGGACGCCGGATCAGGCTGTGCCCTGAAAGGACGGGAGGAGACATCGTTTGGTCGGACGCCGCCCCCGGCGCTGGAACGCCGACGATCCGGAGATGCCCGGCGCGGTTGCCCGGATGGATCCGGTCTGCCCGCTCTGCGGCCGGCCTATCCCGCCCCGCGCCCGCTCCAGCCTGCACCACCTCACCCCGAAGCTGAAGGGCGGCACCCACCAGGGCACGGTGCGGCTGCACCAGATCTGCCACTCGGCGATCCATGCCCGCTACAGCGAGGCCGAGATCGCCCGCCGGCTCGCCGACGTGGACGCACTCCGGGACGATCCCGAGATCGCGCGCTTCGTGGTCTGGATCCGCGGCAAGCCCGACGACTTCCACGCCGCCACGCGCATGACCCGCGACCGCCGCGCGGGCAAGCGTCGGGATTGAGGCAGCCGTTTACCCGGCGCTCAGGACATCTGCAGGTTCCGGTCCCGGGCCGGCAACCCCGTCAACCTTGTCGATCCACACTGGCCCCGGTCTGGGAGCTGAACGATGGGCGGGGCAGGGGACGTGGGCGGCCGGCTGGCCTGGGTCGATATCGCCAAGGGGATCTGCATCCTCATGGTGGTGATGATGCATTCCGTCATCGGCACCGGTGCGGCCCTGGGCGGCGAGGGATTCCTGCACCCGGTGGTGGCCTTCGCCAAACCGTTCCGGATCCCGGATTTCTTCCTGCTGTCCGGCCTGTTCCTGGGGCGGGTGATCGACCGGGACTGGCGCCTGTTCGCCGACCGCCGGGTCCTGCACTTCGCCTACTTCTACGGGCTCTGGCTGGTGATTCAGTCGGCGGCGCGCTACGGCGGCATCGTCAGCGATGCCGGGCCGGGCGCCTTCGCCGCCCATCTCGCCCACGCGCTGGTCGAGCCGTATTCCAGCCTGTGGTTCGTCTACCTGCTTGCGGTCTTCTCCGTGGTGACCAAGGTCTTGCGCCGGTGCCCGGGGGCGCTGCTGCTGGCCGGCGCGGCCCTGCTGCAGGTCGCCGACATCCGCAGCGATGCGACCCTCGTCGAGGAGTTCTGCGGCCGCTACGTCTACTTCGTGGCGGGCTACCTGTTCGCCGGCCGGATCTTCGCCTTGGCCGACGCGGCCCGCCGGCATGTCGGCCCCGCGCTGTGCGGCCTCGCCGCCTGGGCCGTCTTGGAAGGATGGATGGCGCTGACGCCCGCCGGCCATCCGGCCTACCCGACCCTCGCCAGCTTGCCGATCGCGAGCCTCGCCCTCGGGGCGGCCGGCGCCCTGGCGATCGTGGTCGTGGCCGCGCTGATCGAGCGGTCGGGGACCGCCGTCGCCGAAGCCCTCCGGACCTGCGGCCAGCGCTCGATCGTGATCTATCTCGCCTTCTCGCTGCCGATGGCCGCGACCCGCGAGATCCTGGTCCGCACCGGGCTCGTGAACGATATCGGGCTTGCGAGCCTGATCGTCATGGCGGCGGCGCTGCTGGTGCCGCTGGCCCTGGAGCGGCTGGTGCGCCACACGCCGCTCGCCCTGCTGTTCGTGCGTCCGGCCTGGTTCCGGCTGGCGGGAGCGCCGCGCCCGCGTCCGTCCCTCGCGGCCACCTGAGGCCGGCAGCTCAGCTCTCGAACGCGATGCCGATCCGGCGGCTGCGCCGCCACGCCACGGCGGCCTGCCGCGGGTCGGCCCCGTCCGTCAGACGGAGCGGGAAGCGGTCCGGCACGGCTTGATCCTCCTCGACCTCGATCTGAGCGCCGGTCTCGGTGGCGTCCCAGACGAGGCAGCCGACCTCGCCGCATGCGAGCAGCAGCGTGCCGAACGTGAAGGCGTTCTTGCGGAATGCCCCGCGGCGATCCTCCGTCATCGCACCCTCTCTCCGGTCCCGGTCCGCGACACCCAGGCGCGCGGACTGAACAATACGGCGAGACGGTTAACGGGCTGGATGGCGCGCGGAGACTGGTATCCCAGGCCGAAACTCAATACGTGTTTGGGTCATCCAGGAGATGCGCCGCCGCTGCAGGCTCGCCAGCTTCGCGGCGTTCAGGATGCCCCCAGGGCTACGGCAATCCTGCAACGCATGGCGTCGATCCCGGCTTCGCCGCTGATCGCGACCTCGATATCGTGGGGCGATGGCTTCCGGCTGGCGCCCGGCATCGGTAAGGCGAACCGCAGCGACGGTCCGCCCTTCGACGCCTTCGCAGGTCGGGGCCGAATTTTCATGACAGGGATCGGGCGCGTGCCGGGTTGTTCACCGGGCGATGGTGCACCGGGAGGACTCAATGCGGGATGCGTCGGCGCAGGAGCTCATGATCCTCAGCGCGTTGCAGGAATGCCGGATCCAGCTGGAGACCGCGCGCCGGGACGAGGCGAGCCGGGCCGCCGTCCGGCTCGAACTCGATGCCGCCCTGCAGCGCGAGGAGGCGCTGAAGACCGAGATCGTGCAGGAGCGGGAGCGCACCGAGGCCGTGCGGGTCGTCTTGCTGGCGCTCACGGCCAGCATCGGCCGGTTCGGCCTGCGCCGAAAGCTGTTCACGGCGCGCATCGCCCGGCTCGGCCGGGAGACGCCGGATTCCGGCCCGCAATCGGTCCGGCACTCGGTGCTGCTCGCCGAGGCGCGGCGGGTGCTGGGGCAGGATCCGACCGCCTCGGGTTAAGGTGCGGGGATGCCCGCGGCCGGGGCCGGGGTGCTGAACGGAACGCTAACGACCCCTTAAACCGCCGCATTTAGCGTGCCGTAACCGGGCTACGCCGCAACGCACGCGCGCGCTGGTTTCGGATCGTTCGAAGACGGGATGCATGGCCAAGGGTCGGGGCAGGATGGAGCCGAATTTCGACGTGCCGGAAGGGCGCGTCCGGGATCGCGGCGAACTCGACCTGCGCCTGTCCCGGGACGACCGGGCCGGGACAGGGGAACGCGTGGGTAAGCGAGCGGACGAGATGGCGCGGGCTCCGGCCAAGACGGCGCCACGCCGGACCCAGAAGAAGTCCGGCCGGCGCCGGCGCTCGTGGCTTGGCCGGATCGCCTACGGCACCGTGGTGCTCGGCCTGTGGGCGGTGATCGGCGTCGCTGGCCTCATCGCCTACCATGCCTCGCAGCTGCCGCCGATCGACCAGCTCGCGGTGCCCAAGCGCCCGCCCAACATCGCCATCCTGGCGAGCGACGGCTCGCTGTTGGCCAACCGGGGTGAGACCGGCGGCCGGGTGGTCTCGATCAAGGAGCTGCCGCCCTACCTGCCCCGCGCCTTCGTGGCGATCGAGGACCGGCGGTTCTACCAGCATTTCGGCGTCGACCCGGTGGGCATCCTCCGGGCGATTGGCCAGAACCTGACACGCCGCGGCGTCGCGCAGGGCGGCTCGACCCTGACCCAGCAGCTCGCCAAGAACCTGTTCCTGACCCCCGAGCGCTCGGCCTCGCGCAAGATCCAGGAGGCGATCCTCGCCCTGTGGCTGGAGCACAAGTACAGCAAGGACGAGATCCTCGAACTGTACCTGAATCGGGTCTATTTCGGCGCCGGCGCCTACGGCGTCGAGGCCGCGGCGCAGCGCTACTTCGGCAAGCCCGCCAAGGAGGTGTCGCTGGCCCAGGCCGCGATGCTCGGCGGACTCGTGCAGGCGCCCTCGCGGCTCGCCCCGAACCGCAACCTGCCCGCCGCCCAGGCCCGCGCCGCGCAGGTGCTGGCTGCCATGCAGGAGCTCGGCTTCGTCCCGGCGCAGGACGCCAAGGTGGCGCTCGCCCAGCCGGCCCGGCCCGCCAACGCGCGCGGCGGCGGCTCGGCCAACTACGTGGCCGATCTCGTGATGGACGTGCTCGACGATTACGTCGGCAAGTTCGACACCGACATCACGGTCCAGACCACCGTCGACACCGGCCTGCAGGCGCTCGCCGAGAAGGCGCTCACCGACGAGCTGAACGCCAAGGGCACGCGCTTCAACGTCGGACAGGGCGCCCTGGTCTCGATGCGGCCGGACGGGGCGATCCGCGCGCTGATCGGCGGGCGCGACTACGCCCAGAGCCAGTTCAACCGCGCGACCACTGCCAAGCGGCAGCCCGGCTCTTCGTTCAAGCCGTTCGTCTACCTCGCCGCCGTGGAGCACGGGGCGACCCCCGACACGGTGAAGGAGGACGCGCCGATCCGGATCGGCACCTGGGCGCCTGAGAACTACTCGCACCGCTACGAAGGCCCGGTGACGCTGCGCATGGCGCTGGCGCACTCGCTCAATACGGTGGCGGTGCGGCTCGGCCAGGAAGTCGGCCCGAAGACGGTGGTGCAGACCGCCCAGCGCCTCGGCATCACCTCGCCGCTCCAGGCCAACGGCTCGATCGCGCTCGGGACCTCCGAGGTGACCCTGCTGGAGATGGTCGGCGCCTACGGGGCCTTCGCCAACGGCGGCACCGGGGTGATCCCGTACGTGGTCACCTCCGTGAAGAGTGCCGCCGGCAAGATGCTGTACAAGCGTTCCGACAACGGTCTCGGCCGGGTCATCGACGCCAACGCCGACGGCATGATGAACGCGATGATGCACGAGACCTTCGTGTCCGGCACCGCCAAGAAGGCCGACATCCCGGGCTGGGAGCTGGCCGGCAAGACCGGCACGACCCAGGATTTCCGCGATGCCTGGTTCATCGGCTACTCGGGTACCCTCGTCACCGGGATCTGGCTCGGCAACGACGACGGCGAGCTGACCAAGAAGGTCACCGGCGGCAACCTGCCGGCGGAGATCTGGAAGACCTACATGACCCAGGCGCTGAAGGGCCAGAACCCGGTTCCGCTGCCCGGCATCAACCGCTGGCGCAAGCCGCCGCCCGAGACCACGGCTTCCGTGGCGAGCGCGGCGCCGAGTTCCCCGGCCGACCTCCTGGGCCAGATCTTCGGCGATCCGGCCGCGCCCGCGCCCCGCCAGCAGGCCCCGGCACGCCGGGCGGCCCCGAAGGACGACCGCAACTTCGTCGAGAAGCTGTTCGGGATCGGCGAGTAAGCCGGTCCGGCTCAGCGCCGGATCAGGACCACGCCGCCGATCAGCAGCGCGACGCCGAGCGCCCGCGGCAGGTCGACCGGGCGCTGGGCGAGGCCGAGCCAGCCGTAATGGTCGAACAGGACTGAGGCCAGCATCTGGCCGGTGACCAGGAGCGCCAGAAAAGTTCCGGCCCCGAGCTGCGGGACCAGGACGATGCCGAGGCCGATGAAGATCGCCCCGAACATCCCGCCGCTCCACGCCCACCAGGGGATCCGCGCGAGCACCCCGGCGGACGGCATCGGGTCCCGGGCGACCAGCGCGAACACGACCATGCAGCCCACCCCGACCGTGAAGCTCACGACCCCCGACAGGGCAGCCGAGTTGAGGGCGGTGCGCAGATTCGCGTTCAGCGCCTGCTGGATGACGATGCTGACGCCCGCCGTGAGGGCGAGCGCCGAGGGCAGGAGCGATTTCAGCATGACGGTCGGGGGCTTTCGGGCGGCGCGCGTGACGGCCGCGGTACAGCGATTCCGCGCCCCCCGCCATTCGCGTCGACGGTATCCGGCTGCCCCCGTCGCTCACAACATCGGCAGCATCCGGGGCCGGGGCCCGCGGGGGAAATGCGCGTCGATCATGGCGATCTCGGCCGGGCCGAGATGCAGGTCCGCGGCGCCCGCGTTCTCGATCGCCCGCGCCGGCCGGCCGGTCTTGGGGATCGTGAAGGTCGCGGGCAGGCGGGTCAGGAAGGCCAGGGCCACCGCGTAGGGCGTCGTGCCGTGGGTGCTGGCGATGCCGTCGAGCACGCGGCCGCCCGCGCTGGAAGGGTCGGGGAACTCGCCGCTCCCGAACGGCGAGTAGCCGACCATCGCGACGCCGTGCCTCTCGCACCACGGCAGCACCGCGTGCTCGATCGCCCGCTCGTTGAGGTGGTACAGCACCTGGTTGCAGGCGATCCGGTCCGGCCCGGCGATGGCCAGGACCCGGTCGAGGTCGTCGACGTCGAAGTTGCTCAAGCCCCAGGACAGGATCTTGCCGGCCCGGCGCAGGTCCTCGAACCCCGCGATCGTCTCGGCCAGGGGATGCTGGCCGGGCCAGTGCAGCAGGTAGCTGTCGAGCCGGTCGGTCTTCAACCGCCGCAGGGAGGCCTCGCAGGCCCGCACGACGCCGCGGCGCGTGGCGTTGCCCGGGACCACCTTCGAGACGAGGAACACCTCCTCGCGGCAATCCGCGGTCGCCTCGGCCACGATCGACTCGGCGTCGCCGTACATCTCGGCGGTATCGATATGCGTCATCCCGGCATCGATGCCGGCCCGCAGGGCGCGCACGGCGTCTGCCCTGTCCGAGCCGTCGATATGCCACGTGCCCTGGCCGATGACCGGCACCGAGACGCGCGTCGCCCCGAAGCTTCTGGCGTACATGGCAGCGCTCCCTTCCGGCCGCGCGGGGTCTCGTTCTGATCGTCCGCCCGACCCGATCGAGCCGATACGCGGACCCCGCTGCGCCTTACTCGCGCCATCTTGGGGGGATGAGCAATGGGCCGTCGCCGCTCCGGTGTTGAACTTTAGGCCAGTGTCTCACACCGCGCTCAACGAGGCCGCCACAGGGCCTACCAAGCGGCCTGCCCGGTTGCCCGCGCGGGCCTGGAGCGCCCCGTGCGGCGCCGGCGCCGAGCCGACCCTGGGGGGGACGCGCTGATGCTGCCGGCTCACCGGATGTTCTGGTCGCTGATCCTCCTGGCCGCCGCCGGCGCCGGGCTGCTGTACAACGTCATCTTCGCCGATGCCGCCGCGCCGCTCGCCGGCTTCACCTACGGCCTGGCCATGGGCGCCACCGTGCTGGCCTTCGATCGCGGCCTGATCCTGGCCGGGTTGCAGGCCCGGATACGCCGGCTCCCGGCCTGGCTCTACGTCATCGCGGCCGAACTGGCCTACGTGCTAATGATCGTGGCCGGCAACGCGCTGGGCGGCCTGATCGTCTGGAGCTTCGGCCTGACCGGCGACGAACTCGCCGTGGCGACCCGGATGACGGCCCGCGTCCTCGCCTACGCGCTGGCGGTGGCTGGCCTGCTGGTCTTCGTCATCCGCATGCGCGACCTCGTCGGCGGCGAGATCTTCGTGAATTTCATGATCGGCCGCTACCACAAGCCGGTGGCCGAAGAGCGGATCTTCCTGTTCCTGGATGTGGTCGGGTCGACCGCCTTCGCGGAGGCGCACGGCGACCTGCGCGCGCAGGAATATCTCAGCGCGGTCTTCGCGACGCTGGCCGAGCCGGTGCGCCGCAACGGCGGATCGGTGGACGACTATATCGGCGACTTGGCCATGGTGACATGGCCGATGAGCCGCGGCCTGAAGGACGCGCGCTGCGTCACCTGCGTGTTCGACGTCATCGACCGGATCGAGGCCGACGAGGCCGCGTGGACCGGCCGGTTCGGCACGGTGCCGAAGCTGCGCGCCGCGCTGCATGGCGGCTCGGTGGTCACCGCCGAAGTCGGCGTCGACCGCCACAAGATCGCGTATTTCGGCGATGCCGTGAACGTGACCTCGCGGATCGAAGCCCTGTGCCGGCCACTCGGGGTCGGCATCCTGATCTCGCAGGATCTCCTGGGCCGGCTGCCGCGCCTGCCCGCGGGGGTGCGGGCGCGCTCGCTGGGCGCCCACGCCCTGCGTGGCCGCGGCGCACCGTTGTCTGTGGCGACGCTGGAGCGCGGTGACGAGGCCGGCGTCGCGGTGACCGAGGATCCGGCCCCGCGCAGGGTCGCGGCGATCCGCTGATGGCACCAGCCCAGGCCAGACCCCGGACCGCACTGATCGTCGTCAAGATGGCCCTGCGCTTCGGCTTTCCGCTGCTCGGGCTGATCGTCATCGGCCGCGCGGTGGTGCTGTCGATCGGCGGGGATATCGAGCGTTGGCAATTCGCCCTCGGGGCGCTCCTGATCCTGGCGGGCTTCACCTCGAAGCTGGTGCCCCGGCGATGAGCGCCACCGAGAACCGGCCGACGATCTATCTCGATGCCGATGCCTGCCCGGTGAAGGATGAGACCTACCGGGTAGCGGCGCGCTACGGCCTCACCGTCCACGTCGTCGCCAACAGCGTGCTTAACCTGCCGCGCGAGCCCTGGATCGTACGCGTCGTCGTCGGTTCCGCCCTCGACGCCGCCGACGACTGGATCGCGGAGCGGGCCGGGCACGGCAGCATCGTGCTCACCGCCGACGTGCCGCTGGCCGCTCGCTGCGTGAAGGCCGGCGCCACGGTCCTGGCCTTCACCGGCAAGCCGTTCAGCGAATCCTCGATCGGCATGGCGCTGGCCACCCGCGACCTGATGCAGTCCCTGCGCGAGGCCGGCACGATCACGGGTGGCCCGGCGCCGTTCTCCCGGGCCGACCGCTCGGCGTTCCTGTCGGCCCTCGACCGGGCGGTGATGCGGATTCTGCGGGACCGGCCCTAGCGCATCGCGCCGGGTATCGGGACCGGCACGATGCGCCGGACCCTCGTCTAGGGTCGCCTGTCACCGAAAGCCGACGGCCACCTCTCGGAACGACCCTTCAGGTTCCTGGCGCGACGCGCTCGCCCGACCATGGCCGCAGCGGCTCCGGGATGCGGAAATCGGCCGGCGGCGCGAAGTCGGAGGCAGCGCCGCGCATACTCCTGGCGCCACGCGGGAAGCCGCTCCGGTCGCCGTAATCGAAGGTCCCAGGGGGTGACAGGCGCTTCTGCCCGATCAGCCCTTGCGCACATATGACGTCGAGGACCGTCACCCCCGCCACGGCGGCGGTCGCGGCGGCGAGGTTCGTGCGCTTCGGGTTGTCGCCTTCGAAGCCGGTCGCCAGCGTGGCGAGGTCCAGCGCGTCGCCGCCGACGCGCCCGATGATCCAGGGCGTCGGATCATGGCTCATGAGGATCGCGACGCCGGTGGCGACCTCACGGACGCCGTAGGCTTGCACCAGGGATTCCCGGCCGCGCAGGCCGAGTGCCCGGCACAGGCCGCGCGGGGCCGCCAGCTCCAGGATGCCGAGGCCGATCGAGAACCAGCCGAGCCCGCGCGCCAGCGCGTCGTGTCCGGTCTCGGGACCGCGCCCTGGTGCGCCCCGGGTCGTCTGCGAATGCTGTTTATCGCTCATGGCCGGATCACCACCTTGATGCAGCCGTCCTGCTTGTCGCGGAACACCCGGTACATCTCCGGGCCGTCCTCCAGCCCGATGGTGTGGGTGATGACGAAGGACGGATCGATCTGCCCGTCTTCGATCCTCCGCAGCAGGTCCGGTGTCCACCTGTTGACGTGCGTCTGCCCGGTGCGGACCGTCAGGCCCTTGTTCATCAGCGCGCCGATGGGAAACTTGTCGATCAGGCCGCCATACACGCCCGGGACCGAAAGCACGCCGGCCGGACGGCAGACCATGATCATCTGGCGCAGCACGTGGGCCCGGTCGGTCTCGAGCATCATCGCCTGCTTGGCCCGGTCGTAGACCGCATCGACCGCGCCCGTGGCATGGGCTTCGAGCCCGACGGCGTCGATGCACTTCTCCGGGCCCCTGCCGTCGGTCATGTCGTTCAAGCGGCCGACGATGTTGGATTCCGTGTTGTAGTCGATCACCTCGGCACCCCCGGCCTCGGCCATCCTCAGGCGCTCCGGGACCCGGTCGATCGCGATGACACGCTTTGCGCCGAGCAGGATCGCCGAGCGGATCGCCATCTGGCCGACAGCCCCGCAGCCCCAGATCGCCACCGTGTCGGTTGGCTGGATGTCGCATTGGACCGCGCCCTGCCACCCGGTCGGGAAGACGTCGGACAGGAACAGGAGCTTTTCGTCGGAGATGCCGTCCGGCACCTTGATGTGCGTCGCGTCGGCATACGGCACGCGCAGGTACTCGGCCTGGCCGCCCGCGTAGCCGCCGGTGAGATGGGTGTAGCCGAACAGGCCGGCGGTGGTGTGCCCGAACGCGGTATCGCCGAGCGCCTTGTTGCGGTTGGAGCGCTCACACACCGAGAAGTTGCCGCGCCGGCACTGATCGCACTGGCCGCAGGTGATGGTGAACGGGACGACGATCCGGTCGCCGGGCTTGAGAGCCTTGTTGTCCTTGCCGACTTCGACAACCTCGCCCATGGCCTCGTGGCCCAGGATGTCGCCCGACTTCATGCCGGGCATGAAATGGTCGTAGAGATGCAGGTCCGAGCCGCAGATTGCGCAACTCGTCACCTTGATGATGGCATCCCGCCCGTCCTCGATCTCCGGATCCGGGACCGAATCGCAACGGACGTCACCGGTGCCGTGCCAGACCAGTGCCTTCATGGGGGCGTTCTTCCCGCTTCTGTTCGTCGTCCGATCGGCGTCGGACCGACCGGAACTCCGGCGTTCTTCTGTCCGCGTGCCTCGATTGCCCCCCGGGGCCGGGCGTCATGCCCGCGCCCCGGAAGGCTGAGCCATCAGCCGATCTGCTCGGACTGGGCGCCGCTGTCCGGACGTGCAGGACCGAGCACGGGCTCCTGACCCATCGGCTGGTTCTGCACGATGCTGTACTCGCCCTTGCCGTCGAGGGACGGGCCCTGGGTCCAGCGGCCCTCGGGCGGCGGCGAGCCGTCAGCCGAGGACGAGAAGTAGTTGTAGTTGAACTTCTGGTTCTCCTTCTCCTGCGGGAAGGAGTTCGGGATCGGCAGGGTGCCGGTATGGCCGCCCAGCTCTTCGATCACCGACAGCCATTGCTGCTGGTGCATCGTGTCCCGGGCGATGAGGAAGCTCCACATGTCGCGCATGCCCGGATCGTTGGTCGCGTTGTACAGGCGCACGGCCAGCACCCGGCCGGTGCTCTCGGCGGCGACGTTGCAGTACATGTCGGCGGCGATGTTGCCGCTGGCGTAGATGTGGCTCATGTCGAACGGCAGGCCGTCGGAATTGCCCGGGAAAGCCGCCATGCCGGTGGATAGCAGCGTCTTGTGCAGCATCCCCTCAGCGATGTGGCGCGGGTTCTCGCCGCCCATCACGGCGCCGACGATGGCGTCGGCTGCACCTGCCTCTTGCACCTTGGTCGGTGCGGTCTCGAGGTTCATCGCCACCGCGGTGGCGAGCATCTCGATATGGCCCAGCTCCTCCGTGGCGGTGTTGAGCAGCATGTCGCGATACTTCGTGGTCGGCGCGCGATTACCCCACGCCTGGAAGAAATACTGCATACAGACCCGGATCTCGCCTTCGATTCCACCGATCGCCTGCTGAAGCATCCGCGCGTAGATCGGGTCTGGGCTGTCGACCTTGACCGGGTATTGGAGACGCTTGTCGAGGTAGTACATGCGGTTTGCTCCTCGCCGCTGATGATGGGCGCCGGCTTTCGGCGCGCAAACTCGTGCGGGCTCGATACCGTCGGGGTATCCCGTCGCGCTATCCGATCAACCGCGTTTGGCGGGACCGGTTCAGTATTTCTTGCGATCAGGATGCGCTTTTTGCGCCGCGGATGGCGATTTTTGAAGAGCGAGAACCAAACGATGTTAGTTTTGTAGCCAATTGCCGCGCTTAACTCGGCATGATGGACCAACATATGTTGTGCCATGCGCCCGGGTTTGTTCCCGGCGCCGGGAATAAGCGTGTGGGTATGCCGGCGATAAGGCTGCGGCGAGCTTCGGCCGGTGCTGGTGATCGACGGGAGGGGGCCTTGTCTGCGGACCGGCCCAAGCGTGCGACGCGGCCGGGTCGGCGGTACCCAGTGCCGAACGTTACGCGTCGGGCCCGCGCGCTTGTTTGCCGGCGTCCGACGCGTAGGCGTTGAGGATCGCCGCCAGCAGGCCCGGAAACCGCGCCTCCACCTCGGCGCAGCGCGAGTGGTTGCGCATCTCCACTCCGTGGCGCTCGCTCCGGATCAGGCCCGCCTCACGCAGCACCTTGAAGTGCGCGGACAGCGACGATTTCGGGATGACCCGGTCGCCCAGGGCGGAGACGGCGGAACAGGCTTCGACGCAGCCCGACCGCATGATCTGCGCGTAAATCGCCGCCCGATTCGGGTCGGACAGGGCGTGGAGGATCGCCTCCGGTCGGATGTCCTCGATGGCGGGGTGAAACAGCGGCCTCATGATTTCCGCATGTAGGGTCTTGATCCGCGCACCGTTAGTTCCGAAATTCCGAACTATGGGACTAAGGCGGCCATACCGGCGCTGGTCCCGTGCCGAGGTTAGCACACATGTCGAAGCTCGAGGGCAAGGTCGCCGTGGTCACCGGCGCATCGAAGGGCATCGGGGCCGGAATCGCAACGGCGCTGGCGCGGGAGGGCGCCGCGGTCGTGGTCAATTACGCCAGCAGCCGGGCGGATGCCGAGGCCGTGACCGCGGCCATCAACGCGGAGGGCGGCAAGGCCATCGCGGTGCAGGGCGACGTATCCAAGTCTGCACAGGCGCAGGGCTTGATCGCGGCCACCGTGACGCAGTTCGGCCGGCTCGACGTGCTGGTCAACAATTCCGGCGTCTACGAGTTCGCCACGCTGGAGGAGATCACGGAGGCGCATTACCGCCGGCTGTTCGACGTCAACGTGCTGGGTGTCCTGCTGACCAGCCAAGCCGCCGCGCCGCATCTCGGCGAAGGCGCGAGCATCATCAACATCTCGTCGGCCATCACCCACGTGCACACGCCCGCCGCCGCGGCCTATGCCGGGACGAAGGGGGCGCTGAACGCGATCTCGGGCGTCCTGGCCAATGAGCTGGCGCCCCGCCGGATTCGCGTGAACGTGGTCAGCCCGGGCTTCGTGGTGACCGAGGGCACGCATACGGCCGGAATCGTCGGCTCCGAGATGGAGGCCGGCTTCATCGCCCAGACGCCGCTCGGCCGCGCCGGACGACCGGACGACATCGCTGGCGTGGTCACGTTCCTGGCCTCCGACGACGCCCGATGGCTGACCGGAGAGGTGATCACCGCCAGCGGCGGGATCCGCTGATCCGCAACGCCCGATTCCGCGTGGTCATCGGCGACGGGGCCGCGAGGGTTCCCGAAGCGGTCGTGCCGTAGGCGCACGCCGTTGCCCCGAGGCGGGTATTCCAGGTGATTCGTCTCGACAGCTGGCTTCTGCCGTTCGGGACGATACGCCAAGCCTTGTACGGTGAAGACGGGCACCAGTTCCGGGACAGCACGCCGCCTTGATACGAAGCGCGGGCCGCCCGCTGCCGTGATCGGCGCCGATGGCGCCAAAAAGGGGTGCGTTCCCTGTAGGGCTGCGACGCGGTCCGGATTGCTTCACGATCCGGAACGGCCTTAGACCGGAACGCGGTCGAAGGGAGCGGACGTGTCGGTCCTCCAACGTCACAATGTGCGGGTCGCAGGATCCGGCGAGACTGCCATGGTCTTCGCCCACGGGTTCGGCTGTGATCAGAACATGTGGCGCTTCGTGGCACCTGCGTTCGAGAACCGCTTCCGCACCGTCTTGTTCGACCATATCGGCGCCGGCGGGTCGGATCTGTCGGCCTACGACCCGGTGAAATACGCAACCCTGGCGGGCTACGCCGACGACGTCGTGGCGGTGTCGCGTGCGCTCGGCGTGAGGGGCGGCGTGTTCGTCGGCCATTCGGTGAGCGCGACGATCGGCATCCTCGCCTGGAAGCGGGCGCCAGACCTGTTCGACAGCCTCGTCCTGGTCTGCCCGTCGCCGCGCTACATCGACGACGGCGATTACGTCGGCGGCTTCACTCCGGCGCAGGTGGAGGAACTGCTCGACTTCCTCGACAGCAACCACATGGGCTGGTCGCACACGATGGCCCCAGTGATCATGGGCAACCCCGATCGGCCGGAACTCGGGCAGGAACTCACCAACAGCTTCTGCCGCACGGATCCCGAGATCGCCAAGCGCTTCGCCCGGACCACCTTCACGTCGGACAACCGGGCTGACCTGGATGGCGTCACCGCCCGATGCCTCGTCATCCAGTGCTCGGACGACATCGTCGCGCCGCAGCAAGTCGGCGCGTATGTCCACCGCAAGCTGCCGAACAGCACGCTGGTCCATTTCGAGGCGTCGGGCCATTGCCCGAACCTGAGCGCCCCGGAGGAGACCATCGCGGCGATCGAGGCCTTCGTCCTTGGCGGCTAAGGGCGACGCGCCGCCCTGCGCCCCCGGGCCGGACGTCGACGACCTCGAAGACCTCTTCGAGAACGCCCCGTGCGGCTACGCCTCGGCCCTGCCGGACGGGCGGTTCTCCCGGGTCAACCGGACGCTGGCCAACTGGCTGGGCTATCCGCCCGCGGAACTCGTCGGACGCAGGTTCCTCGATCTGCTGACCATTGCGGGCAAGATCTATTACGAGACCCATTTCGCGCCGCTCCTGCGCCTGCAGGGATCGTTCAAGGAGGTGGCGTTCGATCTGGTGCGCCGCGACGGAACGACCCTGCCGGTCATCGCCAACGCAGTCGTCCGCCGGGACGACGCGGGCGACGTCCGCTTCATCCGGATCACCGCGTTCGATGCCTCGGACCGCCGCCGCTACGAGCGCGATCTCCTGGAGGCCCGCCGCCACGCCGACCAGGCAAGGATCGCCTTGCAAGACCTCAACCTGACGCTGGAGGCCCGGGTGGCGGAACGGGCCCGCGCCCTCGATCGGGCGTGGCGGCTCTCCCCGGATCTGTTGGTGGCGGCGGATGCCGTGGGCGTCGTGACGGCCGTGAATTCCGCCTGGACGACCCTGCTCGGCTGGCAGTCCGCCGATCTCGTCGGGCAAAAAGTCTCCGCGTTCATCCACCCGGACGACCTTGCGGCGGCCCAGGCTGCGCTGGCCGGAATCGTGACGGCTCCCGTGAGTGTCCCGTTCGAGTCCCGCCTGCGGCACGTGGACGGGAGTTATCGCCGCTTCGCCTGGACGGGGGCGTTCGAGGACGGGCAGATCTACGGAACCGGCCGGCATACCACCGCGCAGCACGAGCAGGCCGACGCGCTGCAGCGAGCGGAGGAGGCGCTGCGCCAGTCGCAGAAGCTGGAGGCGGTCGGCCAGCTTACCGGCGGCGTCGCCCACGACTTCAACAACCTGCTGACCATCATCCGCTCGTCAGTGGACTTCCTGCGCCGCCCCGACCTGCCGGCGGAAAGGCGCGACCGCTACATGGATGCTGTGTCCGACACGGTCGACCGCGCCACGAAGCTGACGAGCCAGCTACTGGCCTTCGCCCGGCGCCAGACGCTCAAGCCCGAGGCGTTCGAAGTCGGCGAGCGCCTGCGCGGCGTGGCCGACATGCTCAACACCCTGACGGGTGCGCGCATCCAGATGCGCACCGACCTGCCGGCCGAACCCTGCTACGTGAAGGCGGATCTCAGCCAGTTCGAGACCGCCTTGGTCAACATGGCGGTCAACGCTCGTGACGCCATGGACGGCGAAGGCACGCTCACGCTCCGGTTGACCTGCGCCAGCGCCCTGCCGCCGATCCGCGGCCACGCGGCCGCCCTCGGTCCGTTCGCGGCAGTGTCGCTCACCGATACCGGGACCGGCATCGCGCCGGACATGCTCAGCCGCATCTTCGAGCCGTTCTACACCACCAAGGAGGTCGGCAAGGGCACCGGCCTCGGGCTCAGCCAGGTGTTCGGGTTTGCCAAGCAATCCGGTGGCGACGTCGCCGTTCACAGCGTCGTCGGCAGTGGCACGACCTTCACGCTCTACCTGCCGGAGATCGACGTCGTGGCGCCGGAGGACCTTGTGGTCCCCTATCTCCGCGAGGGTTTTCCGGCGGGCGGCGGCCAGCACGTCCTGATCGTCGAGGACAATGTCGAGGTCGGGCGCTTCGCCACCCAGATCCTGGAGGATATCGGCTACCGGGCGACCTGGGCGGCCAACGCCGAGGATGCGATCGAGAAGCTCGGGCCGGACGGCGCCGGCTTCGATGTGGTGTTCTCCGACGTGGTGATGCCCGGCATGGGCGGCATCGCGCTTGCGCGGCTGCTCCAGCGCCGGATACCGAACCTGCCGGTGCTGCTGGCGACCGGCTACAGCCACGTCCTGGCCCAGGACGGGCTGCACGGGTTCGAGCTGATCCACAAGCCATACTCGGCCGATCAGCTCGGCCGCATTCTCGGCCGCGTGCTGTCGCCGGCGTTCGGGCAAACGATGACGGAGATCGAGCCGCGAGGGTGACGTTCCGGCTCAGAGACGCGGGCCAGGTCCGACGGCATGCGCCAATCTCCCGCCCGGGTGGCAGCCGAGAACGCGGCACGGAAGTAAGACTGACGGGCCACAGAGGGCCATACTCATCCACGGATCCCAGGTTTCCGCGGACCCTTCAGCCGCTGCCCCGTCGCGGAGACCATAGTTGCCGGCCAGGCGGGGCAGCCATATGCCGCCCGTTACTGCAAACACCTGGGAAGGATCGAGACCTGCGCGTCTTGCACTTGCAGATGACGGCAACTGCTTGCCGACGGGATCGGGTGTTCACTGTCTGCCATTGCCTTTGGCCCGCAAGCCTTCGGGAATGTCCCGTCTCTGGACGGGGACAGGAAGATTCCGGGCGCGCCGCATCCTCTGCCCGGAGCGGCGAACCGGAAAGCTTAGCATTCGGGGAGCACGATGCGTGAGGCCGCTCGCTACCGACGTGGAAGCTGGTTCGCCGTAAACACTCGCGTGAACGCGGGGACCGTGAGGCGAGCCTGAGCGTATCAGCGCAACGCCGCAGGCCAAGACTTCAAGCACGATCGATCGATCCCGACGGCAAGCGGTGGGCCGGCCCAGAGGAAAACAACGGCGCGCGCAAGCGGCCGCGAACACCCGGCGCCTTTGAGGAGCCCGGCTATCCAATCGGAAAGTCCCGATCCGCCCTACGCGTCGTCAGCTGGAACGAGGGTCTTCAACGCCTCGTTGACGCGGTCCTGCCAGCCCGGGCCGTCCTTCTGGAAATGGGCCAACACGGCGCTGTCGAGGCGCAACGTGACCATCTCGCGCGCGCCCGGTACCGCCGTCGGGCGGGGAGCCGACGGCGCGGGTGGTGGAGGAGCAGCGGCGGGCTTGGCGGTCGTGGCGGCTTTGAAAGCCGCCTCGGCGGCCGCGCGCGGATCGGTGAAGCGGCGGCGGTTGCGATCGTCGGCCATCGGCCCTCAGTCCTTCGCGACGGCTTTCTTCGGCGCGGCCTTCTTGGCGGCACCTTTTGCAGTCTTGCTCGCGATCTTGGCGGCGGCCTTGGCTTCCTTCTCGGCAACCTTGGCTTGCACCTCGGCGGCCTTGACCTCGGCCTCGGCCGCTTCCTTGGCGAGACGCAGCGAACGCAGCTTCAGCGTCCGCTCGTCGATCGCCTTGATCGACGCGTGGTGCTCGGCCATCGCCTGCGCGCCCTCGCGGGCCATGCGCTCGGCTCGCTCCGCACGCTCGGCGCGATTGTCGGCCCGGGTCTTCGCTTCCGCTTCCGCGTCGCGGATGTCCTCGGCCTCGTCGAGGTCGGTCTCAGTCTCGTCGCTCATCCTGTGCCTTTCGCCCCGGTCCAGCGGAACCGCATCCTGCGCGTCGCGCGCCGGAACGGTCTCTGGAGCGGGTCCGGCCTGTTCGAGGGGTGAAGGGGCAAGGCCGGATGATCCGCCCCGCCGCGCCGTCCTGAGACGACTGTTCGAGGCCGTGATCGCAAAGGCATTAGCACGCTCCCGCGCCGGATGGCGAATCCGGCCTGTTGATCGTGCTCGACAGACGAACGTATTCGTCTCGGATCGTGGAGCGCCTGTTCAATCGAAACCGGCGCCTCTGCCTCGGCGCGCGCCGTCTATTCGCTCTCAGCGCACGCGATAGTTGAGCGGGATCGTCACCGAAAGGCTCGGTTGCGTCACGCCGGGGGGCGCCGGCGGCAGGCCGCCCCGCACCGCCGCCAGGGCGGCGCTGTCGATCTGGCCTACGCCGCTGGACCGGGCGAGGCCCGCGCCCGACACCGCCCCCGAACGCATCACCGTGAACCGGACCATGGCGGTACCTCCGGCGGTGCCGGCGGCGGCGCCTGGATTCATCCGACCATGGATCGCCGCGCTGATCGCTCCGGTCCATTGCCGCAGCGCGCTCGGATCGCTGCCCGCGGCGGCCCGGCCGGCGGCGTTCTGGCGCGATGCCGACGCCGAGTTGCGCGCCTCGGCCCCCTGCTGGGCCTTGGCCTGCTTCGCCTTCGCTTCGCGGGCTGCCTTCTGCTTCGCTTCGCGGATCTCCTCGAGACGCTCCTCGCGCTTCTGCTCGCGCAGCTTCTCTTCGCGGATCTTGCGCAGCTTCGCCTCGCGCTCGGCCTTGATCTTGGCCGGATCCGGCGTCGGCTTCGGCGGCTCCTCGGTCTTGGCGACCTCGGTCGGCGGCGGCGCCAGCGGCTCGGCGGACTCGGCTGTCGAGGTGATGACCTCGCTCTGGGCCTCCACCGGAACGACCTCCTGCGGCGGCTCGGTGACGGCCTCGGTCTCGTCCGGCTTGACCTCGGTCATCTCGGGCGGTGGCGGCTGCACGGCCTCGTCGGGCGGCAGCTCCACCGGCTTCGCCTCCGGAGGCGCGGCCTGGCTCATCTGCTGCTCCGCCGGAGCCTCGGTCGAGGCCTCGGTCATCACCGGCGCCAGATCGATCGAGATCTGCTGCTCGCCGGGGGGCGCCGGCGGTGTCAGCCGATAGAACATCACCGCCACGAGCACGAGCGCGTGCAGCGCGAACGCGACCAGGAAGGCGGCGAGCAGCCCGGTCGGGCGCGGCTCGCCGGGCCCGGCCGACAGATCCGTCGAAGTCAGCGTGCTCATGGATGTCAGCGGGCGGTCTCTGCGGGGGCGGCCGGTGCCGCCGGGGCGGGGCCGCCCGGCGACTGCGCGATCAGCGACACCTTGGTGAAGCCTGCCTGCCCGACGAGGCCCATCACCTGCATGATCTTGCCGTAGGGCACGTCCCGGTCACCCCGGACCAGGATCACCTGATCCTTGTCGGCCGACGCCATCTCGCGCAGGCGCGGAACCAGGCTGTCCATGGTGAACACCTCCTTGGCGATCGACGGGTTGCCGTCCTTGTCGACCGTGACCTCCTGCGGCTTCTTCGACTGCGCGACCTTGGCGGCTGCGGTCTTGGGCAACTGTACCGGCACGCCGGTCGTCATCAGCGGCGCGGCGACCATGAAGATGATCAGCAGGACCAGCATCACGTCGACCATGGGGGTCACGTTGATGTCCGACATCGGCAGGTCGTCGTTGTCGTCATCGTCGCTTGCGCGGGGCGATGCCATCGCCATGGCGGCGTCTCCGAATGAAGGTGTTCGGCCCGGTTCGAGCCAGGGTTCGAGGCGTCCTCGGCCGCAGCACGTCGCCGACCGGTTGGGCGCCTTGGATCAGGGGCGGCGCGCCGGGCCCGCTCGCGAAGGGCCCCTGCGCCGCAGGAGACCTACTCGGCGGCTGCGCGGTGCTGTCCGGCCCCCGTCCGCTCGCGGGCGAGGCGATCGCCCAGCAACGAGATGTAGGACGTGAAAGAGCTCTGGATGCCGCCGATGTCGCCCGCGAGCTTGTTGTAGGCCATCACGGCCGGGATCGCGACGACCAGGCCGATGGCGGTGGCGAACAACGCCTCGGCGATGCCGGGGGCGACGACGGCGAGCGAGGTGTCCTGGCTCCGTGCGATCGACGAGAAGGAGTTCATGATGCCCCAGACCGTGCCGAACAGGCCGACGAACGGGGCTGTCGAACCCGAGGTTGCCAGCAGCGACAGGCCGGTGCGCAAACGCTTCACCTCGAGGCCCAGCGCGCCGCGCATGGCCCGCTCGATCCGCTCGCGCCGCTCGGCCCGGGTCTCCGTCGGGTCCTGGTCGCGCCACGCATCGATGGCGGCCTTCACGACGTGGCCAGTCAGGCCCTTGTGATTGCCGTCGAGGCTGCCACCGGACCGCACCAGCTTCTCGAACGCCTTCGCCTGACGCCGGGCCGCGGAGAGCCGGATGATCTTCTCGAACACCACCGTCCAGCACGCGATCGAGGCGATGACCAGCAGGATCATCACGCCCTTCACGATCGGGTCGGCCTGCAGGAACAGGCCGAGGAACGAGAAGTCGTGGGCGACCTCGGTCGGGGCTTGTGTCGGGTCCATCGCGGGCTCCTGGGATCGTGGTGTCACGCGGCCGGGGGCCGCCATCGCATCGAGGGGCGGCGAAAGCCGCTGGCCGTCCGGCGGCGCGCCGCCGGGCGGTGTGGTCGAACAGACCCTTATGGCGCCCGCATCAACGGTCGAAGGCGAGGCCGGCCTTGCTCTCGGTCTCGGTCCGCTCCAGGCATGCCTCGCGGGCGGCATCGCCGCCATCGCAGGCCAGAACGTCGTTCAGAAGCACTCGTCCGACCTTGCTGCAGGCGATGCCCGGGAAGTCGAAGATCTTCACGATGGTCTTGCGGGCCGGCAGGGGGCCGAGTTCCACCGCGACGCGCTTCTGGGCGACGCCTTCGGGATCGAACGCGAACAAGTCGACCTTGTACGATTTGAGGCCAACGCCCTTGGCATTGTCGACCACCATCGTCACCCGGCAGGCCTCGCCCGCGGTCTCCAGCTTGTTGAGTTGCAGCTTCAGCGGCGTCTTATCGGCGCCGGCGTCCTGCGCCAGCGCGGAGGCGACAAGGAGCGCCGAGAGTGCGAAGCACGCGGCCGTATCGAGGGCGATCCGACCGATCCGTCGGCGGTACAGTGGGACGCTCAGGGCAAGCACCAGGCTGATTTCCTCTTTTCTTAGGGTCGGCTGTCGCCGGACCAGACCGTCGAAGCGGCCGACTCAGTGAAGCACGACCCGCCGCGGGCAGGCTGCCGGCGCTAGGCGCTCCGCCGCCGCGTCGAGGGTCGCCACGGCGGCACGGACCGCCTCGACCAAGCGGGGCGCCGCTTCCCGCCCCGTGATTTCGGCGGCGGCCTCTTCAAGTTCCGCCCAGAGCCGACGTCGTCCACGACCGATTAGGGCGACCAGGGCGCATTCGTGGCCGGTGACCCGGCAACAGCTCGCAGGCATGAAGGACCAGTCGTCCTCGCGCTCCGCCCGGAGCGCACGCACAATCGCAACCACGCTCGCGACGAAACGGCAGCCTTCCGTTGCTCCGAGCAGCTGCTCCGCGCCGTCGTAGGCGGCATTCCAACAGGCGATGTCGCTGGTCATATATCCGGCCGCGACGAACCGAGCGACCGACAGGGCCAGGATATCGGCCTCATCGCCGCACACGTCGGCGACCCGTTGCATCGCCGCATGACTGGCCGGTGTCGAAGGCGCGCTCATCGGGACTCCGCTCCGTCCCGTCGGGTTCGGGAACTTCCGGCGAGTGTCCGCCCGAACCGGACGATCACCAGTCGGGGCAGTAGCTATGGGCGCTTCCTGGATCAAGGCCCGACGAGAAAATCAGAGCAGTTCCAAACTGTTAGTTGGAAGCGTGGCCGTTCTCGGACTTGCTGGAATATCCTGGCCTAATCTGCCGAAAGATCCCAATTCCTCGATGGTTTTCGCGGTGCACCTCTCCTTCCCACGGGGAAATTTCCCGGTTCCCTTGATGGGGTTGGCGCGCTTGGCCATATCCGATTTACCGGCGGCGTTCCGCCCGGCGGAGCGCTGTCCCGGACGGGCTCCATGGAGTCGAGGTGCTCGGAGATCCGCGGGCTGCGGCTAGCCCTCGTGTCGGAGGCCTCGCTGTGAGGATGGCGGCCGCGATGACTCGACCCTCGCCTTTCGGGCACCCGTTCCTGCTCGGCTTCGACGAGATCGAGCAGGCGCTCGACCGGGTCGCCAAGGGCGCCAACGACGGGTATCCCCCCTACAATATCGAACGGTTGCCCCGCACGGAGCGCGAGCCCGAACGGTTGCGCATCACGCTCGCGGTGGCTGGCTTCACCCAGGATCAACTCGACGTGACGCTCGAGGAAAATCAGCTGGTCGTCCGCGGCCGGCAGGTGGACGAGCGTGAGCGGCACTTCCTGCACCGTGGCATCGCGGCGCGGCAGTTCCAGCGGACGTTTTTGCTGGCCGACGGCATGGAAGTGCTGGGGGCAGATCTCGCCAACGGCCTGCTCTCCATCGATCTCGTCCGCCCGGAGCCCGACCGGATCGTGCGCAAGATCGATATCGGCGCGCGTGGCTAGTGCAACGGCGATCGCGGGTGCGGCGTGAACGCAGCCCGGCGATGCCCGCGGTCGATTGATTGGCCGCCGAAACACACCACATCAGGATGGAACCACCGGTGCCTCCGGGACCGGAGGTAGACGCTCTGCCACCCTAGGAGGGCTAAACATGACGAACTTGAACGCATCGCCCCTCACCCCCGCCGATCTCGACCCGACCGAGTTCAACCCGGCAGATCTCGCGGCGCTCGGCGAGGGCCATATCGCCTACGTTCGCCCGATCCGTTCCGATGAGGTCCGTCGCCTGTTCCCGCAGGCTCCGGAACTGATGCCCGGCCTCGACCTGTTCGCACTCCTCTCGGCGAGCGGCGAGCCGATCATGCTGGCCGATTCCCGCGACGTGGTGCTGGCCAATGCCGTGGCCCAGGATCTCCACGCCGTCAGCCTGCACTGACGCCGGGCAGACCGTCTTCGGTCAGCTGATTGCTGCCACCGCCGCCACGAGCCGCGCAATGTCCTGCGGTCGTGACAGGCGGTGGTCTCCGTCCGCGATCAGCGTGAGCACGGTACCCTCGGCGGGAAGGCGGCTCACCGTTTTCAGGGCGTGCTGGTACGGCACGTCCGGGTCGCACATCCCCTGCAGGATGTGGACGGGGCAGGCAGGGTCGAACGGGTGCTCGAGCAGCCTGTTGCTCCGGCCGTCCTCGATCAGCGCCAGGGTGATCGGATCTGGCTCCGGCGCATAGTCGCTTGGCCTCCGGAGCACGCCGTCTCGCGTCAACGCTGCGCGGGCGGGCCCGTCGAGATTGGACCAGATCAGATCCTCGGTGAAGTCCAGGGCCGGTGCGATCAGCACCAGTGCCGCAGTCGTCTGGCCGCGTGCGGCGCGGTCGCGGGCGGCCAGGCTTGCGATCCAGCCGCCCATCGACGAACCGACCAGGATCGGCGGCTCGGGCACGTAGGCCGACAGGACGGCTTGCGCGTCCTCCAGCCAGGACGAGATGGTGCAGTCGGCGAAGGTGCCGCCGGAGGCGCCGTGGCCGGCATAGTCGAACCGCACCAGGGCGCGCTTTTCCTTGGTGGCCCACGCGTCCAGGGCCGCGGCTTTTGTGGCGGTCATGTCGGAGCGGAATCCCCCGAGCCAGACCACCGGGGGCCCGGCGCCCTCTCGAAACCGCACGGCGATCTTGCGTGCGGCGTCACCTTCACCGACGCTGATGAAGGTCGGCCCTGTATCGGTCATCGATCTCTCCGGTAGGCCTATCTCGGGCTTGAAGAAGTCCATCCCTGACCGGATCGGCTTCAACCTGCGTTTACCAGACCGTAAAGCGCGACCGCGATGCTGGGGCAATGGGTACCAGCATGTTGCAGATGCCGGCGGGAGGCTTGCGTCTCCACGCCGAACGAGCGCGGATGGGTGATGTGACGCGCGGCCTGACGGGCTTCCCCGCCGAAATCGATGTCCTTGCGGGCGCCCGCGTCCTGCAGATCATCCCGGAACTCGAGGCCGGTGGCGCCGAGCGGACGACCGTCGACGTGGCCGGCGCCTTGGCCGCGGTGGGCGCCCGGGCCCTGGTCGCCACCGAGGGCGGCCGCCTCATCGGCGAGCTTCAGGCGAAGGGCGGGCATTGGCTCCGTTTCCCGGCCGCGTCGAAGAATCCGGTCGGCATGGCGGTGAACGTCGTGCGGCTGATGGCGCTGTGTCGGCGAGAGGGCGTGCAGATCGTCCACGCCCGGTCGCGGGCGCCGGCCTGGGTCGCGCTCGGGGCCGCACGCCGGCTCGGCCTGCCGTTCGTCACGACCTACCATGGCAGCTATTCCGGCCGGACCGGCGTGAAGGTGCTGTACAATTCCGTGATGGCCCGGGGCGACGTGGTGATCGCCAACTCGCGCTACACCGCCGACCTGATCCATCGCCTGCACGCCGAGCAGGCCGGCGATCGCGTGCGGGTCATCCACCGGGGCACGGATCTCGCGGTGTTCAATCCGGTGGCGGTGGGCGCCGGACGGGTCGAGGCGCTGCGTCGGGCCTGGAACGTGGCACCCCACGAGCGGGTGATCCTGCTCGCTGCCCGCCTGACCGCCTGGAAGGGGCATCGGGTGCTGATCGACGCCGCGGCGCAGATGCGGGATCGGGGCGTGCCGGACCTCGCGGTGGTGCTCGCCGGAGACCCGCAAGGCCGGACGTCCTACGAGCGCGAGCTCGATGCGCTGATCGCCGCCCGCGGCCTGGGCGGCATCGTGCGCCGGGTCGGCCACTGCACCGATATGCCCGCGGCGTTCCGCGCGGCGTCCGTGGTGGCCGTCCCGTCGGTGGAGCCGGAGGCGTTCGGCCGCTCGGCCGTGGAAGCCCAGGCGCTGGGCACGCCTGTGGTCGTCTCCGATCTCGGCGCGGTCCCCGAGACGGTGCTGGCGCCGCCGGACGTCGCGTCCGGCCAGCGGACCGGCTGGCGGGTTCCACCCGGCGATGCCGGCGCCCTTGCCGCAGCTCTCACCGAAGCCCTGTCTCTCGGTGCCAGCGCCCGCGATGCGCTGGTCCGGCGCGGGCGCGCCCATGTGGAGGCGAATTTTTCGCTTGAGCGCATGGCCGGCGACACCCTGGCCGTCTACGCCCAGCTGCTGGGGCGGCAGAGCTGAGAAACCCGCGCCTTTGGGCACGGTGGGCCGGCCAGACGACCACGGGGTGCCGATTATTTCACCGACCACGCCGGCGACCCGTTGACTCTCGTGGAGCTTCCTCCAACGTAGTAGGTCCGGGACAGACCGGAACGGCTGGCGGTCAGGGGATCCACGGAACGGGTCGCCAGATCCGCCGTTTCGTCGTTGCAGCAGGAGACCGAAGCCATTCGTAGACCGATGAGAGCCATGCCGGCCCCGCAGAAGGACGGGCCGCGCGCCAACCGCGACATTCGCGGGGTGCGGGAAGTGCAGCTGATCGACGATACCGGGCAGAACCGCGGCGTCGTCCCCTTCTTCGATGCGCTGACTCTTGCTGAGGAGGCCGGCCTCGATCTCGTGGAGATCGCGCCGAACTCGGTGCCGCCCGTCTGCAAGCTGCTCGATTACGGGCGCTTCCGCTTCAACGAGCAGAAGAAGCAGAATGAGGCGCGCAAGCGGCAGAAGACCGTCGAGGTCAAGGAGATCAAGCTCCGCCCCGGCATCGACAAGCACGATTACGATACCAAGATGAAGTCGGTTCATCGCTTCTTCGAGGAAGGCGACAAGGTCAAGGTGACCCTGCGCTTCCGCGGTCGTGAGATGGCTCACCAGGATATCGGTCTGCGCCTCCTGGAGCGCGTGAAGAACGAGACGGCCGAGATCGCCAAGGTGGAGAGCGAGCCGATGCTCGAAGGCCGCCAGATGATCATGATCCTCGCGCCGCGCTGATCCGCTCGGCCACAGCGATTTACGCCGCCTCCTGACCCGGGGCGGCGTTCGTATTTGTAGCGCTTCCGCAAAGCGGCGGAGGCGACTATCTCCTGACTATGGCCCTCGCTCCCGAAGAGATCGAACGCTACGCCCGTCACCTTGTCCTGGCCGAGGTCGGTGGCCCCGGGCAGGCACGCCTCAAGGCGGCCCGGGTGCTGGTGATCGGGGCAGGGGGGCTCGGCGCGCCGCTGATCCAGTATCTTGCGGCCGCCGGCATCGGCACGATCGGCATCGTCGACGACGACACCGTCTCGCTGTCGAACCTGCAGCGCCAGGTGATTCACGGCACGCCGGATCTCGGCCGGCCGAAGGTCGAGAGCGCGGCCGACGCGGTCGAACGCCTCAACCCGCACGTGGCGGTGATCCAGCACCCGTTCCGCATCACGCCGGACAATGCCGTCGACCTGATCGCGGGCTACGACCTCGTCGCCGACGGCTCCGACAACTTCGCCACCCGCTACGCCGTCTCGGATGCCTGCTTCCACGCGCGGCGACCGCTGGTCACGGCGGCGCTCGGCCGGTTCGACGGCACGCTCACCACGATCCGGGCGCATGGGTCCGATCCGGACGGCAAGCCGAACCCGACCTATCGCTGCCTGTTCCCGAACCCGCCGCCGCCCGGCAGCGTGCCGGCCTGCGCCGAGGCCGGTGTGCTCGGGGCGCTGGCCGGCGTGATGGGCTCGCTGATGGCCATGGAGGTGATCCGCGCCGTGGCCCAATTCGGCGAACCGCTGGTCGGGCGCCTGCTCATGGTCGACGCCCGCTCGATGCGATTCGAGACGCTGCGCTACGGCTGGGACCCGGACAATCCGCTCAGCGGCACCGCGGCCTCAGCTCAGTAGAGCGCCCGGCGGCATCCACGGGCCGTCAGTCTCCGCCTTGCCGAGGCAGCACTTCTTGAACTTCTTGCCCGAGCCGCAGGGACACGGATCGTTGCGACCGACATCCTTGAACGGGTTGCGCTGCGGCTCGCCGGCGCCCTCCGCGGTCCAGTCGAGCGCCTCGACCGGATCGTCGAGATAGCCGTACTGGTAGGGCCCGAGCCGGTCCCGGTCCTCCGGCTTGGTCTCGGCCTTGCGCAGCGCCTCCTTGAACCAGGCCGCGTCGCTGATCTCGTCGGTGATCCGCCCGTCCGCCCGAGCCGCCGCGGCACGCGGGGCGAGATCGCGAAAGCCCAGATGTGCGATCGCCTCCTCCCAGCCGACCCAGGCCGGTCCCTCCTCGACGGCCGCCTGCGCGTCGTCGAAGCGGACCAGCAGGTCGTGCATCGCCTCGCGCGCGATCCGGCCTTCCAAAGCCAGGAAGGTGCAGGCTGACAGCAGCGCCATGCGGGTGAGGTCATCGACCGTGCTGTCGAGGATCAGCCGGAACAGCGGCAGTTGATCGCCGTCGAACAGGCTCGCCACGACCTTGGACAGCGTCGCCGTCACGGCGTCGCCCAGGATCGCGTCGAGCGTTTCCTCGTCCTGCCGGAGGAGCTTGAGGAGCGGCGCGAGGGCGCGCGTATCCCGGGCATGCGCCAGGACGTGCACGCCCCAGAACAGGAGGTTGGCGTCCTCCGGCGAGACCTCCCGCCCCTCGGCCGCGGCTTCGAGCAGCGGCAGAGTCGCATCGGCGATCTCGGCCGGATGTCCGAGCGCTTCCCGCAGCGCCTTGGTCGGCAGGTGCTCGGACGCCGCCAGGTCCTCAATAAGCGCTGCGATCCGGTTCATGCCGTTTTCCTTAGGACCGCAGGGTCGCGCCGGTCCGGCGCGAGACTTCCGTGACGATCTTGGCGCTCACCGCCTCGATCTCGGCATCGGTGAGGGTGCGCTCCACCGGCTGCAGGCGAACCGCGATGGCCACCGACTTGGACCCGTCCGGCACGCCGGTCCCCTCGTAGAGGTCGAAGACCTCGACGCCGGTGACCAGCTTGCGCTCCGCCCCTTGCGCCGCCTTGACGATGTCGCCTGCCGGGACGTCGCGGTCGACCAGGAAGGCGAAGTCCCGGGACAGCGGCTGGAACTCGGAGAGGGCCAGAGCGGGCTTGGCCTTGGTCGGCTTGTGCTTGGGCAAAGGCAGGGCGTCGAGCACGATCTCGAACGCCACCAGGCTGCCCTTGAGGTCGAGGGCCTGCAGGGTCCGCGGATGGACCTCGCCGAACCAGCCGATCTCGGATTTCGGCCCGAAGCGCAGCGTGCCCGAGCGTCCGGGGTGGAGCCAGGACGGGCCGCCTGCCGTAACCTGGAGGCCGCCGGTCGGAACGCCGAGGGCGCCCAGCAGGGCGAGGGCGTCGGCCTTCGCGGCGAAGACGTCCACCGTCCCGGCCGAGCCGTCCCAATGGCGCCCGGCACCCGTCAGGGTTGCGCTGCCGCGACGCACTGCGGCGGCGCGGATGCTCTGCCCTTCCGGCTCGTCCGAGGCGAAGCACTGACCGACCTCGAACAGGGCCGCATCCGGATAGCCGCGGTCGGCGTTGCGCTGCGCCGCCCGCAGCAGACCCGGCACCAGGCTCGGGCGCATGTCCGACAGTTCGGACGCGATCGGGTTGGCGAGCACGAGGTCGGCGCCGCCCCCGCCGAACAGCTCGGCATCGGAATGCGGGACGAAGGACCAGGTCACCGCTTCCATCAGGCCGCGACTCGCCAGGGCCCGCTTGGCCGTCCGGGTGCGCTTCTGCATCACCGTGAGCAGCGGCCGGCCGATCCCGGCAATCCGCGGCAGCGGCTTCGGCTCGATCCGGTCCAGGCCGGCGATACGGATGACCTCCTCGACCAAGTCGGCCTTGCCCTCGACATCGGGCCGCCAGGACGGCGTCAGGACCTCCACCCGGTCGCCGGTGCCGGAGATTTGGAAACCCAGCGTCTCCAGGATCAGCTTGATCTCGGTCTGCGGCAGTTCGATGCCGGCCAGGCGCCGCACCTCGGTCCACGGGAAATCGATGATCCGCTCCGATTCCGGGGGCTCGCCGGCGATCGTCGCCTGGGAGGGCGTGCCGCCGCACAGATCGACCACGAGGCGCGTGGCGAGGTCCAGGCCGGGGAGCGTGAAGGCCGGGTCGACGCCGCGCTCGAACCGGTAGCGCGCATCGGTGATGATGCCGAGCCGGCGCCCGGACTGGGCGATGTTGGCCGGGTCCCACAGCGCCGATTCAATCAGCACGTCCGTGGTGGACTCGTCGCAGCCGGAGGCCTGGCCACCCATGATGCCGGCTATCGATTCGACGCCGGCTTGATCGGCGATCACCACGGTGTCGTCGGTGAGCGTGTAGGTCCGTCCGTCGAGCGCCAGGAGGCTTTCGCCTCCGTGGGCCCGCCGCACCGTCAGGTTGCCCGAGACCTTGGCGGCGTCGAACACGTGCAGCGGCCGGCCGCGATCGAAGGTGACGTAGTTGGTGATGTCCACGAGGGCGTTGATCGGTCGAAGACCGATCGCCCGCAGCCTGGCCTGCATCCAGGCCGGCGACGGACCGTTCTTCACGCCGCGCACGAGTCGAAGGGCGAAGAGCGGGCAAAGTCCGCGATCCTCCGGCGCGAGGGCCAGGTCGACCTCGACCGGGCAGGGACCTTCGCCGCGCACGCCCGGCGCGGCCTCGTGCTTGAGGCTGCCGATCCCGGTCGCCGCGAGGTCGCGGGCGATGCCGTGCACCGAGGTGCAGTCCGGACGGTTCGGCGTCAGGTTGATCTCGATGACCGCATCGTCGAGCCCGGCATAGAGGGCGTAGCCCTGGCCGACCGGCGCATCGGCCGGGAGTTCGAGGATGCCATCATGGTCCTCGCCGAGTCCGAGTTCCGCCCCCGAGCACAGCATGCCGTGGCTCTCGACGCCGCGGATCGTGCCGACCGAGAGGGTGATCGCCTTCCCGGGCACATAGGTGCCGGGCGGCGCGAACACCGACACGAGACCCGCGCGTGCGTTCGGCGCACCGCAGACCACCTGGATCGGCACGCCCGCCCCGGTCTCGACGGTGCAGACCCGCAGACGGTCGGCGTTCGGATGCTGCTCGGCTGTCAGGATCCGGGCGACGACGTAGGGCTTGAGCGCGGCCGCCTTGTCCTCGACGCCCTCGACCTCGAGGCCGATGCGCGTCAGCGTCTCGGTGATGGTGTCGAGGGAAGCCTCGGTGTCGAGGTGGTCCTTGAGCCAGGAGAGGGTGAATTTCATCGATCGTAACCTCTTGGCTCAGGAGAGCCGGGCTTTCGTTATGAGGAGGATAGCCAGCTTGCGGCGCTGGTCGTCGCCCAGGGACTCAAGGGCCTCCACGGCCTCTCGGGCGCGAGCCATCGAAACAAAGACCGTGGGAGACGGTGTAATAGACAGTGCTCACGGCACGTCGCAGCGGTGCCGTGCGCAAGTTCATCCGACCGCTCTGGTGGGCTGGCATTTCGGCCACTTCAAGAAGATCGGAGATGATGGAATTGCCGAGACGCGGCATTACGGATCTCCGCGCTCGCACTCGTCATCATGGTCCCCCCCAAACCTCTCCCTACCCCGTCAGACCGCCGATCAGGCTCGGCACGTCGAGCGGCCGGAAACCGTAATGGTCCAGCCAGCGGACATCCGCCTCGAAGAACGGACGCAGGTCCGGCATGCCGTACTTGAGCATGGCGATGCGGTCGATGCCGACCCCGAACGCGAAGCCCTGCACCGCGTCCGGATCGAGGCCGCAATTGCGCAGGACGTTCGGGTGGACCATCCCGCAGCCCAGGATCTCCAGCCAGTCGTCGCCCTCGCCGAAGCGAATCTCGCCGCCCTTGCGGGAGCACTGGATGTCGACCTCGGCCGACGGCTCGGTGAACGGGAAGAACGATGGGCGGAAGCGCATCTTCACCCCATCGACCTCGAAGAACGCCTTGCAGAACGCCTCCAGCACCCATTTCAGGTTCGCGATGTTGGCTGCCGTGTCGATCACCAGGCCCTCGACCTGATGGAACATCGGCGTGTGCGTCTGATCGGAATCGTGCCGGTAGGTCCGGCCCGGGATGATCACCCGGATCGGCGGCGTCTGCGACCGCATCGTGCGGATCTGGACGGGTGACGTGTGGGTGCGCAGCACCTTGCGCTTTCCTGCATGGTCGGCCGCCAGGAAGAAGGTGTCGTGCATCTCGCGCGCCGGGTGGCCGGGCGGGAAGTTGAGCGCCGTGAAGTTCAGTTCGTCGGTCTCGATATCGGGGCCTTCCGCGACGGCGAAGCCCATGTCGGCGAAGATCGCCGTGATCTCGTCGATCACCTGGGTGATCGGATGGATCCGGCCGCGGACCTCCGGGGCCTCGCGCAACGGCAGCGTCACGTCGACCCGCTCGGAGGCGAGGCGTGCCTCCAGCGCGGCTTCCATCAGGACGGTCTTGCGGGCGGTGACGGCGCCCTGGATCCGGTCGCGCAGGCCGTTGATCAGGGGCCCGCGCTCCTTGCGCTCGTCCGGCGTCATCGCGCCCAGCGTCTTCAGCAGGTCCGAGACGCTGCCCTTCTTGCCCAGCGCGGCGACGCGCACCGCGTCGAGGGCCGCCTCGTCAGAGGCCGCCGTCACCTGAGCCAGGAGGTCGCGTTCGAGGGTATCGAGATCGGTCATCGCTGCCTTCGAGCAGGGTTGTCGGAGCCGCCGTCGCGGCGTGCTCTCGCGCGTTGTTCGCCGTCGCGCAAGCGCGCGCGTGGCCGGGGCGTGCCCCGGGAACGCAGAAGGCGCGACTCTCGGGGGAGAGCCGCGCCTTCCTGTGTCTCGCCGAGGGCCTGAAGTCAGGCGGCCTTGGCGGTGGTCTCGGGGAGGGCGGCCTTGGCCTTCTCGACCACGGCGGCAAAGCTCGCCGGCTCGTGGATCGCCAGCTCCGACAGCGCCTTGCGGTCGACGATAATGCCGGACTTGGCAAGACCGTTGATGAAGCGCGAATAGGTTAGGCCATGCTCCCGTACCGCCGCGTTGAGGCGCTGGATCCAGAGGGCGCGGAACGTACGCTTCTTGTTCTTGCGGTCGCGATAGGCATACTGCATGCCCTTCTCGACCGCCTGCTTGGCGATGCGGATGGTATTCTTGCGCCGGCCGTAATAGCCCTTGGCGGCCTTCAGAACTTTTTTGTGCTTCGCGTGACTGGTCACGCCGCGTTTGACGCGGGCCATCGGTTATCTCCTGGTTTCGACGAAAGACAGTGGCAACGGGTGTCGAAGGCTTACCGTGCGTTCGGCAGGAAGTACTTCTTCACATTGGCGGCATCGCCCTCGAACAGGGTCGTGGTGCCGCGCAGGTTGCGGATCTGCTTGGTCGTCCGCTTGATCATCCCGTGGCGCTTGCCGGCCTGGGCGTACATCACCTTGCCGGTGCCGGTGATCTTGAAGCGCTTCTTGGCGCCTGATTTGGTCTTCAGCTTGGGCATTTGGCTCTCCGTTGCGCGAAAATCCCTCCGGGCCGACCCGTGAGGGTCGGATGAGGTGTGCGCGATGATGCTTCTGGTGGAGCAGCACGAGCCGCCACGGCAGCCCTATCGGCCGGGCGGTTCGACGCGGGGCGGCTTATGACAGAAACGCGAAGCCACGGCAACGGCTTCGGTGGCATCGGGGTGCGCCGCAGCCGAAGCCCGAGGGTGGGCGCGCATCGGGGAATGCGGGGACAGCTTCCGCGCTGCACAAAAGTTATCGAGACAACCTGCAGGCGCAGGAACCATAACCTTGGCCGTCGGTTTCATTCATGTCCCGCTCAGGCCGGCAGGGTTAGATCTTTCGCCAAAGTCGGCCAACCAGGAGACACTTCGTGCGCATTGCCCAAATCGCTCCGTTGTCGGAGGCCGTCCCTCCGAAGTTCTACGGCGGCACCGAGCGCGTCGTCAGCTGGATCACGGAAGAACTGGTCCGCCAGGGCCACGACGTCACCCTGTTCGCCAGCGGCGATTCGGAGACGTCGGCCAAGCTTGCGGCCTGCACGCCCGAAGGCCTGCGTCTGCTCGGCTACCGGGATCACACCGCCAGCCACCTGGCTATGCTGCATCAGGTCCATCGCCGGGCGCACGAGTTCGATATCCTGCACTTCCACATCGATCTGCTTCAGTATCCGATGTTCGAGGATCTGAACCACAAGTGCATCACCACGATGCATGGTCGTCTCGACGTTCCGGACTTCATGCCCGTCTACCGCACCTTCACCGGCATGCCGCTCGTGTCGATCTCCGACAACCAGCGCGAGCCGATGCCGCCGAACGTCAACTGGCTGGCCACGATCCATCACGGCCTGCCGTCGCAGAACTGCCCGTACACCCCCGAGGCCGCCGGCGGCTACCTGGCGTTCCTGGGTCGCATCTCTCCGGAGAAGCGCCCCGACCGTGCCATCGAGATGGCGATTCGTTCGGGCACGCCGCTCAAGATCGCCGCCAAGGTCGATAAGGCGGACCAGGATTACTGGGACGAGGTCATCGAGCCGATGACCCATCACCCGCTGGTCGAGTACATCGGCGAGATCAACGAAGAGCAGAAGAAGGCCTTCCTCGGCAACGCCCTGGCGCTCGCCTTCCCGATCGACTGGCCGGAGCCCTTCGGCCTCGTCATGATCGAGGCGATGTCGGCCGGAACCCCGGTGATCGCGTTCCGGAACGGCTCCGTGCCTGAGGTGATCAAGGACGGTGTCAGCGGCGTGCTCTGCGAGACGATGGACGACGCGGTGAACGCGGTGGCCAAGGTCAAGACCATAAGCCGCGAGGGCGTGCGCCGCCACTTCGAAAGCCAGTTCACCGCTGAGTGCATGGTCAAGAAGTATGTCGCCGCCTACGAGGAGCTTCTGTCCCGGGGCGCCGACGTGATCCAGATGCAGAAGTCCGGGTTCCAGCCGCATTACGGCGACGTCAACGGCTCCGCGCGTCCGGCCATCTCGGTCGCCGCGATGCTGGCCTAAGATTCGGCATCGGGCTTGCGAGGGACGGCCAGCCCGGCCTAGCGTCGCAAAGGCGCCTCATCCGAATGGTCACGAGGGCCGCCGCATCAGTACCGATGCGGCGGCCCTCTTGATTCGTACCCCTCACACGCACTCGGAGACGTTCTGCATGGCGGCGGAGAATACGGCGGCCCACGATGCGACCGCGCGGACACAGGGCGGCACCGTCTCGGTGGCGCCCGGCTTCCAGGACGCTGACGATGTGCTGCCGACCTACCACATCGAGGCCCACACCTCGCTGGTCGAGCGCCCGCTGCGGGCCCTGAAATTCGGCGAGGCGTTCGGGGTCCTGGACTCCTACGGGGATATCGGCGTCCAGCCCGGGCCGGAGGGCCTGTACTTCCAGGACACCCGGTATCTGTCCCGCCTCGAGCTCACGGTGGAGGGCCAGCGTCCGCTGATGCTGTCCTCGGTCATGCAGGACGACAACGGCGCTCTGAGCGTCGACATGACGACGCCCGACATCCGCCTCGACGCCCACGACGAGACCTCGATCCCGCGCGAGACCATCGCGATCGAGCGCACCAAGTTCCTGTTCCGGGGCGCCTGCTACGACCGCATCGGCCTGCGCTCGTTCGATTCGAAGCATCGGCGCCTGCGCATCGCCATCACGTTCGATGCCGATTACCGCGACCTGTTCGAAGTGCGCGGCACGGACCGCAAGGAGCGTGGCAAGCGCGGCGTGCTGGTCGCGAGCGACCGGGAAGTGCAGTTCCGCTACGTCGGGCTCGATGAGATCGTGCGGACGACGTCGCTCCACTTCGGCCCGAAGCCGGACGTGATCGAGCCGGGCCGCGTCGCCTTCGACGTGTCCCTGCCGCCGGAGGGCCGTGCTTCCCTGTTCATCCGCGTGGCCTTCGAAGCCCACCGGGCCTTCACCAAGCCCCCGGGTGCCGAGATGGTCGGCGAGGACGCGGCCGCCAAGCTGACCCTGGCGGCGAATGTCGGCGGCGCCCGTCGCGAGCCGAAGGACCTCGCCGAGGGCATGATCTTCGCCCGGGCCTATCGCGATTCGCGCCGGGACCTGCGCGAGCTGACGGCGGGGATCACCACGATCATCTCGTCGAACGACCAGTTCAACGAGGGCCTGTGCCGGGCCACGGCCGACCTCTACATGCTGGCGAGCCGCACGCCGGAGGGGATCTACCCGTTCGCCGGGATCCCATGGTACTCCACGGTGTTCGGCCGCGACGGCATCATCACCGCCATGATGGCGCTGTGGATCGATCCGAAGTTCGGCCGCGGCGTCCTGCGCTACCTCGCGGCGACCCAGGCCCGGGCGGTCGATCCGGCAGCCGATGCCCAGCCCGGCAAGGTACTGCACGAGACCCGCCGGGGTGAGATGGCGATGCTCGGCGAGGTGCCCTTCCGTCATTACTACGGCACCATCGACGGCACGCCGCTCTTCGTGATGCTGGCCTGGGAGTACTACGCCGTCACGGGCGATCTCGAGACCATCCGGGCGATCTGGCCGTCCCTGGAACTCGCCCTCGAATGGATGGACCGGTACGGCGATCGCGACGGCGACGGCTTCGTCGAATACGCCCGCGACACCGACAAGGGCCTGGAGAACCAGGGCTGGAAGGACAGCCACGATTCGATCTTCCACACCGACGGCCAACTCGCCAAGGGGCCGATCGCGCTGTGCGAGGTGCAGGGCTACGTCTACGCCGCCAAGAACGGCATGGCCAAGCTCGCGGCTTTGCTCGGGCACGATCCGATGGCCGAGCGCCTGTCGCATGAAGCCACCGCCCTGCGCGAACGCTTCGACGCCGCGTTCTGGAACGAGGAGATCGGCACCTACGCACTCGCGCTGGACGGCTCCAAGAAGCAGTGCGCCGTGCGCTCGTCGAATGCCGGGCACGCGCTGTTCACCGGAATCGCCAAGCCGGAGCGGGCCGCCCGGGTCGCCGAGACCCTGCTGGGCAAGGACGGCTTCAACGGCTGGGGCGTGCGCACCATCGCCAAGGGCGAGGCGCGCTACAATCCGATGTCGTACCACAACGGCTCGATCTGGCCGCACGACAACGCCCTGATCGCGATGGGGCTGGCCCGCTACGACCGCAAGCACGAGGCGGCGCGCATCTTCCAGGGGATGTTCGACACCTCGCTCTACCAGGACCAGAAGCGGCTTCCGGAGCTGTTCTGCGGCTTCATGCGCCGGCGCCAGCGCGGGCCGGTGGCATACCCAGTGGCCTGCAGCCCGCAGGCCTGGGCGGCGGCGGCACCGTTCGCGTTCCTGGCCGCCTGCCTGGGCCTGGAGCTCGATCACGACCGCAACAGCGTCCGGCTGAAGAACCCGGTCCTGCCCGGCTTCCTCGACGGTGTGACGCTCTACAACGTCAAGCTGGGGCACTCGCGCCTGGACATCCGGTTCCAGCGCTACGACGACGACGTCACGGTCTCAGTGCTGCGCCGCCACGGTGACGTGCAGCTGATCGTGACGAAGTAGGCGGGCCCGCCAGCCGCCGCGGCCCGATGACGGCGCCGCGGCGGTCCGTGGCCGAGGCCAGCCCACGGCCTTTCGTGGCAGGTCGAGGACGGAACCGCTGGCCGCCCTTTCCTGGCCGCCTGCCGGGTCGGTGGAAGGCGATCCGGTGTCCAGGTGACGAACGCGCCGAGAAGCGGCACAGACGATCCGGTGGATGCTGCGCGTGCCTTCGTGCTGGATCCCGGATTGCATCCCGCTGCCGCTGCATGCGTCCTGGGAATAGCGCTGCGGGAACAACAACGCTCTGGGATGCCAGGGTCTCGCTCATCTCCCGTCTCCGGGCGGCCCGACTTGCTGTAAGGGGCCGCCCGAATTCCTCAGTTCCGGGACACGCCCCATGCCGGCCGACCATTCCGCTCTGTCGCTCGCTCAAGCGCTGATCCGCTGCCCGTCCGTGACCCCTGAGGATCGCGGCGCCCTCGATGTGGTTGCGCAGACTCTCGGCGCGGTCGGATTAGCGATCGAGCGGCCGGTCTTCGCCGAGCCGGGTTATCCCGATACGCCGAACCTGTACGCACGCATCGGCACGCGTGGTCCCTGCCTCGTATTCGCCGGCCACACCGACGTGGTGCCGGAAGGCGACGGGGCCTGGCGCCACGGACCGTTCGACGGGGCGGTGGCGGACGGCATGCTCTATGGCCGCGGCGCCGCCGACATGAAGGGCGGTATCGCCTGTATGCTGGCCGCGACCCTGGCGTTCCTGGGCCGCCGGGGCAGCAACTTCGCCGGCTCCATCGCCTTCCTGATCACCGGCGACGAGGAGGGGCCGGCGGTCAACGGCACGGTCAAGCTGCTCGACTGGGCCCGCGCCCGGGGCGAACGCTTCGACCATTGCCTGCTCGGCGAGCCGACCAATCCGGGTCAGCTCGGCGAGATGATCAAGATCGGCCGCCGCGGCTCGCTCACCGGCAAGCTGACCGTGCTCGGCCGCCAGGGCCACGTCGCCTACCCGCATAAGGCCGAGAACCCGATTCCCGGGCTGCTGCGGCTCGCCTCGGCGCTGGTCGCGGAGCCGCTCGACCGCGGCACGGCACATTTCGATGCCTCGAACCTGGAATTCACCACGATCGACGTCGGCAACCCGGCCACCAACGTGATCCCGGCGACCGCCCGTGCCACCTTCAACGTCCGGTTCAACGACGATTGGACCGCCGAGAGCCTGGGCGCCGAACTCCGCAGGCGGCTGGAGCAGGCGGCCGGCAACGCGATCCGCTTCAGCCTGGACCTGCAGCCGTCGAACGCACCCGCCTTCCTGACCCAACCGGACGCCTTCGTGGACCTCGTCTCCGAGGCGATCCGGGTCGAGACCGGCCTGACGCCCGCCCTGTCGACCACCGGTGGGACGTCGGACGCGCGCTTCATCAAGGATGCCTGCCCGGTGATCGAGTTCGGGCTGGTCGGCGAGACCATGCACCAGGTCGACGAATGCGTGGCGGTGGCCGATCTCGACCGGCTGACGGCGATCTACGAGCGGGTGCTGGAGGCGTATTTTCGACCCCGGAGCTGAGTCCGGCATACGCCTAGAATCGTCACGCGTAATCCACCCCGACGAACGTCAGCCCGGCTGCCGGCGCGAGCGGCCCGCACCGGCGCTTCTCGCCCGAAGCCAGGATGTCGGCGACATCGTCGGCCGAGAGCCGGCCGCAGCCGGCGAGCATCAGCGTCCCGACCATGGCCCGGACCTGATGGTGCAGGAACGAGCGCGCGCAGGTCGTCACCACGATCTCCTCGTGCAACGCCATGGTCGTGCGGGCGACGTCGAGCCGTTCCAGGGTCCGCATCGGGCTCTTGGCCTGGCACTCGGCGGCCCGAAACGCGGAAAAATCGTGGTCGCCGACGAGGCGCTGCGCGGCGCGGTCCATCGCGTCCGGATCGAGCGGCCAGGGCACCTGCCAGACATGGGCGCGGGTGAGCGCGGCGGGGCTTCGACGGTTGAGGATCCGATAGCGGTAGTGCCGGCGGATCGCGGAATGGCGCGCGTCGAAGCTCGGCGGGACGATCCGGGCCGAGAGGATCGCCACCGGCTTGGGGCGCAGATGGGCGTTCAGCGCATCCCGCACCGTGTCGGCCCGCCAATCCTTGACGAGGTCGAGATGGGCGACCTGATGGATGGCGTGCACCCCGGCATCGGTCCGGCCGGCGCAGGTCAGCCGGGATTGCTCGCCCGAGAAGCGGGTGACAGCCGCTTCGATCGCACCCTGCACCGTGGGTGCTTCGGGCTGGCGCTGCCAGCCGTAGAACGGCGTGCCGTCGTATTCGATGACGAGCTTGTAGCGGGGCATCAGCCGAGATGCGTGCCGGGCGCGATGCGCGCGCCGCGGACGAACTCGGCCCCGTTGGCGCTGCCGCCCTTGCCGGCCCGCCGCAATTCCAGCAGCCGGACTGCCCCCGCGCCGCAGGCGACCTGGCCCTCGGCGTCGAGGAGCGTCCCCGGTGCCCCGGCGCCCTCGGCAGCCGACGCCCGGAGCACCTTCACCCGCTCCGCCCCCTTGCCGAGATCGAGTTCGAAGAACGCGCCGGGGAACGGCGACAGGCCGTTGATATGGTTCGCCACCTCCCCGGCCGGACGCGACCAGTCGATCCGCGCCTCGTCGTTGCCGATCTTGTGCGCGTAGACCACACCCTCGGTCGATTGCGGCGTGAACGTCAGGTCGCTGCGGCCCAGGCGTTCGAGGGCCTGGGACATCAACGCGGCGCCAACCGGCATCAGCGCATCGTGCAGTTCACCGGCGATCATGCCCGGCGTGATCGGGACCCGTGCCTCCAGGGCCACCGGTCCGGTATCGAGCCCAACCTCCATGCGCATGATGCCGACGCCGCTCTCGGCATCGCCCGCCATCACGGCGCGCTGGATCGGCGCGGCGCCGCGCCAACGCGGCAGCAGCGATCCGTGCAGGTTGAGGCATCCATGCCGGGGCACGTCGAGGATCGCCTGGGGCAGCAGCATGCCGTAGGCGACCACCACGGCGACATCGGCCGCGTGCCCGGCGAAGGTCTCGGCAGCCTCCGGTGTCCGCAAGGTCCCGGGAGTCAGAACCGGGATCCCGAGTGTGTCCGCGAACGCGTGGACCGGCGAGGGGCGCAGGCTCATGCCGCGGCCGGCCTTGGCCGGGGCGCGGGTGTAGACCGCAACGATCTGGTGCCCGTCCTGCGCGAGACGTGCGAGGGTCGGCACCGCGAAATCCGGCGTGCCCATGAAGACGACGCGCATGGCCGTCACGCCGCGTCGCGCTTGGCCGCCTTGGCGAAGCGCTTGATCACCCGGTCGCGCTTCAGCTTTGAGATGTGGTCGATAAACAGCACGCCGTTCAGGTGGTCGATCTCGTGCTGGATGCAGGTCGCCAGCAGGCCGTCCGCCTCGATCTCCTGCACCTCGCCCTCAATGTCGCGGAACTTCACCCGGACGCGGTCAGGCCGCTCGACCTCGGCGTAATATTCCGGGATCGACAGGCAGCCCTCGTCGTAGACCCGCTTCTCCTCCGATGCCCAGACGATCTCCGGATCGATGAACACGCGCGCGTCGCGCACGCCCTCTTCCTTCGAGGTGTCGATGGTCACGACCCGCTTGGCGACGCCGACCTGGATCGCCGCCAGCCCGACGCCCGGCGCGTCGTACATCGTCTCGAACATGTCGGCGACGAGGGTGCGGATTTCGGGCGTGATCGGCCCGACCGGATCGGAGACGCGGCGCAGGACGGCGTCGGGGAGGATGACGAGCGGACGGATGGTCATGGCGGAAACCGGCAGGGGGCGCGCATCGAACGTGTGCCCCGGGGATCCCGAGGCAATATGGCGTGGGTGGGGGCCGGTCAAATTCCGGTCCTCCGAACCCTCCTATCCAGGGTTGCCGCGCCGTCCGCGCCGCCGGCTGTGCTCAGAACGCCGTACGGCTGCGGATCGCCGCGGTGAGCGTGCCTTCGTCGAGGTAATCCAGTTCGCCGCCGACCGGGACGCCGTGGGCCAGGCGCGTCACCTTGCGGTCGAGGTGCCGGATCGACTCGGTGACGTAGTGGGCGGTGGTCTGGCCGTCGACGGTGGCGTTCAGCGCAAGGATGATCTCCTTGACCGACGGATCGGCCGCGCGCTCCACGAGGCTGGCGAGGTTCAGGTGCTCGGGCCGCACGCCGTCCAGTGCCGACAGCACGCCGCCGAGCACGTGGTAGCGCGACTTGACCGCCCCGGACCGCTCGAGCGCCCACAGGTCCGACACGTCCTCCACCACCACCAGGGTCGTGGGATCGCGCTCGACGTCCCGGCAGATCGTGCACGGCTCGGAGGTATCGACGTTGCCGCAGCTCGTGCACACCACGATGCGCTCGGCCGCCACCCGCATGGCATCGGCCAGCGGGGCCAGCAAGGTCTCGCGCTTCTTGATGAGTTGGAGCGCGGCCCTCCGCGCGGAACGCGGCCCGAGACCCGGCATCCGGGACAGAAGCTGGATCAGGCGTTCGATCTCGGGGCCGGCGACGGCTTGGGGCATCGTACCTCTTGGCGGGGATCGACAGTGGGGATTTCGAAGGTCGAACCTTCGAAACGTCCGGCGGGCATAGCCGTCACCGGGCAACGCGCAAGGGCGCATCTCAGCCCAGCCAGGATATAAGTTTTTCGAACGCGTTCTGCTCGGGCCAAAATTAAGAATACCGAGCAGCAACGCGTTACACGAGCGGCCTCTTGCGATCAGCACTGCGTTCAAACACGCTTCATGATGTTGCGGGCGTTCAGCAACACCCAGTAAGACGGCAACGCTTGGCCGCCTATCCAGTATGGGGGCGAGCAACCGGGGAACGGTGATCCAGCGTGCGGCGGTCCTGTACGCCCGCACGGACGTCCCCCGGGAAGTCCCGGGCGCCCCTGGCGTCCGGTCTTGTCGCGTGGACGGCACGAACAGGGGCCCCGGGAGATACGCTCTTGACCAACATCGGTGATCACAACGCGGCCCACGATGCCGACGCGGCCGGCTTCAACGCTCTGAAGGCCGTCCACTGGAATTTCGAGGCTCCGCGCCTCTACGAGGAGGCGCTCGCCCGCAAGGAGGGCCAGCTCGCCCGTGGCGGCGCCTTAGTGGCGACCACCGGCAGCCACACCGGCCGCTCGCCCAAGGATAAGTTCGTGGTGCGCGATGCCAGCACCGAGAACGAGATCTGGTGGGAGAATAACGGCGCGATCACGCCGGAGCAGTTCGCGGTCCTGCACCAGGACTTCCTCAAGCACGCCGAGGGCAAGGAGCTGTTCGCCCAGGATCTCTACGGCGGTGCCGACCCGGTCCACCGGGTCAAAGCCCGGGTGTTCACCGAACTCGCCTGGCACTCGTTGTTCATCCGCAACCTGCTGATCCGGCCGGACCGCTCCGAGATCGCGTCCTACGTGCCGGACCTGACGATCATAGACCTGCCGAGCTTCCAGGCGGACCCGGCCCGGCATGGCTGCCGGTCCAAGACTGTGATCGCCATCGACTTTTCGAAGAAGCTCGTCCTGATCGGCGGCTCCGCCTACGCGGGCGAGATGAAGAAGTCGGTCTTCACCTACCTGAACTACATCCTGCCCGGCCAGAACGTGATGCCGATGCATTGCTCGGCCAACGCGGCGCTCGACGCCGAGGGGGGCTCGGCGATCTTCTTCGGCCTGTCGGGTACCGGCAAGACCACCCTGTCGAACGATTCGTCCCGGCAGCTGCTCGGCGACGACGAGCACGGCTGGTCGAGTGAGGGCATCTTCAACTTCGAGGGCGGCTGCTACGCCAAGACGATCCGCCTCTCGCGCAATGCCGAGCCCGAGATCTACGCCACCACGGAGCGCTTCGGCACCGTGATGGAGAACGTGGTGATCGATCCGGTCAGCCGCGTGCCGGATTTCGATGACGGGTCGCTCACCGAGAACACCCGCTGCGCCTACCCGCTCGACTTCATCGCCAATGCCAGCGTCACCGGCCGGGCCGGGCATCCGAAGAATATCGTGATGCTGACCTGCGACGCCTTCGGGGTGATGCCACCGATCGCCAAGCTCACCGGCGCCGAGGCGATGTACCACTTCCTGTCCGGCTACACCGCCAAGGTCGCCGGCACTGAACGCGGCCTCACCGGGCCGGAAGCGACGTTCTCGACCTGCTTCGGCGCGCCGTTCATGCCCCGGCATCCGAGCGCCTACGGCAACCTGCTGCGCGACCTGATCGCCGCGCATGACGTCGATTGCTGGCTGGTCAACACCGGGTGGACCGGCGGCGGCGTCGGCACCGGCCGGCGCATGCCGATCCGCGTGACCCGCCGCCTGCTCGCCGGGGCCCTCGACGGATCTCTCGCCCAGGCGGAGTTCCGCCGCGACCCGTATTTCGGCTTTGCGGTGCCGGTCTCGGTCCCGGGCGTCGAGGCGGAGATCCTCACCCCGGTCAAGACCTGGGGCAACAAGAGCGCCTTCGTCGAGACGGCGGCGCGGCTGGTGAAGATGTTCGACGACAACTTCAAGCGCTTCGAGGCCCACGTCGATGCCGACGTGCGCGCCGCCGGGCCGACCGCGCAGGCCATTGCCGCGTAACATGTGGATCGGGCGGCGGTTGCCGCTGCCGCCCGTTCACCCGAGCCCGCTCCGCAACTTCGCCAGCAGCCCGTTCAGCGTGCGCTGCTCGCCATCTGTCAGGACGGCCAGGATCTTGCGCTCGGTCTCGACATGGACCGGCAGCAGGGTGTCGATCAGCGCTTTGCCCCCATCCGTCAGCGCCACCAATGTCCCGCGTCGGTCCGTCGGATGTTTGCGCCGCTCGATCAGATAGGCTTTCTCCAGGTGGTCGATCTGCGATCACCGGCGAGGGCCTCGCGGTTGCGCTGCTGGGCGAGAGCTTCCCGCCGATCCTCGCGCTGGCAATTCCGCTCATCCTGGCCAGGGTCGTCCTGGTGAGCCGCCGGCCGCGGTGACGCGGACGCGGCTCGAGCCCGCGCCTAGAACGGCAGCTTCATGCCGGGCGGCAGGGGCAGGCCCTTGGTCAACTCGGCCATCCGCTCCTGCATGGTCGCCTCGGCCTTGCCGCGGGCGTCGTTGCAGGCGGCCACGATCAGATCCTCGAGGATCTCGCGCTCGTCGGCGACCAACAGGGAGGGGTCGAGCGTGACGCCCTTCATCTGACCCTTGGCGGACATGGTTACCCGCACGGAACCGCCGCCCGAGGCGCCGGTCACCTCGATCTCGTCGAGCTCGGCCTGCAGGGAGCCCATCTTCTCCTGCATGGCCTGAGCCTGCTTCATGATGCCCATCAGGTCGCGCATGCAGCTCTCTCGTGTGGTGTCTCGGTCAGTCTACTTGGGTATCGCGTCGGCCCGCCGCCATGTGGGACGGCGCCTGCGTGTCAGAAGTCGTCGTCCGGGGCCTCGTCCGCCGGCACTGGATCGCCGTCCCCCGGGATCTCCTGATCGGGCGAGGGGAGCGGCGCGGTCTCCCGCACATCCACGATCTCCGCGCCGGGGAAGCGGGTCAGCACCTCACGGACGAACGGGTCGGCGGCGGCATTCTCGCGGCGGGTCTCTGTCGCGGCCTTCACGGCGGCGTCGAGGGTCGGGGCGCCGGCCTCCTTCGAGACCGCGACGACCCAGCGTTGGCCGGTCCAGCGCAGGATCGCGGCGGCGATGTCGGTGGCCAGCGTCGCCCGGCCGCCCGGGGCGAGGGCGAACTCGATCCGCCCTTCCTCGAAGCGTACGAGGTGGACGTCGCGCTCCAGGGCGGTCTTCAGCAGGATGTCGCGGTTGGCATCGGCCAGCGCCACCACGTCCTCGAACCGGGCGAGCCGTGGCGCGGGCGGCGCAGCCGGGCGCTCGGCCGGGGCGGCCATGACGGAGGGGGCGGCCATCGCCACCGGCGCCGCCATTGGAGCGGCAGCGGGCGCCGCCATCGGTGCGGAGACCGGCATGGGACGGGGTGCGACGGCCGCTGCCGTCTGCCCACCACCGCGCAGGTCGGGAATCGGCGGCAGGGGCGGACGGCCGGAGGATGGCGGCGCCTCCTCGGCCGGTGCCGCCGCAGCCTCGGCCTTAAGCTGGCGCAGGGCCTCGTCCGGTGTCGGCAGGTCGGCCGCGTAGGCCAGGCGGACGATCGCCATCTCGGCCGCCGCCAGGGGGCGGGGCGCGGCCTGGACCTCGGGGATCGCCTTGAGCAGGATCTGCCAGGCCCGCGACAGGGCGCGGATCGAGAGCTGTTCCGCGAACTGACCGCCGCGGACCCGCTCGGTCTCGCTGAGCGTCGGGTCGGAGGCGGTCTCCGGCACGGCCTTGAGGCGGGTCACGAGGTGGGTGAAGGCCGCGAGGTCGGACAGCACCACCGAGGGGTCGGCACCGGAATCGTATTGCGCCCGCAATTCGGCGAACGCCGCCGGCACCGAACCGCGCATCACCGCCTCGAACAGGTCGAGGATGCGCGCCCGGTCGGCCAAGCCCAACATGTCGCGGACGCTCTGTGCGGTGACGGCGCCCGCGCCGTGCGCGATGGCCTGGTCCAGCAGCGAGAGCGCGTCCCGGACGGAGCCCTCGGCCGCACGCACGATGGCGCTCAACGCCTCGTCCTCGGCCTCGACCTTCTCGGCCGCGCAGACCTTGGCGAGATGCGCGTGCAGGACCGGCGCCTCGACCCGGCGCAGGTCGAACCGCTGGCAGCGCGAAAGGATCGTCACCGGGACCTTGCGGATCTCCGTGGTGGCGAACACGAACTTGGCGTGGGGCGGCGGCTCCTCCAGCGTCTTCAGGAAGGCGTTGAACGCCTTCTCGGAGAGCATGTGGACCTCGTCCACGATGTAGACCTTGTAGCGGGCCGAGACCGGCCCGTACCGGATGCCGTCGATGATCGCCCGCACGTCGTCGATGCCGGTGTGCGAGGCGGCATCCATCTCCAGCACGTCCATGTGCCGGGATTCCATGATCGCCGCGCAGTGCAGGCCGAGTTCCGGCATCGAGACGGTCGGGCCGGTATCGGGGACGCCGGCGCGGGCGTAGTTGAGGCCGCGGGCGAGGATGCGGGCGGTGGTGGTCTTGCCGACCCCGCGCACGCCGGTCAGCATCCAGGCCTGGGGAATGCGGTTGGCCGAGAACCCGTTGGCCAGCGTCCGGACCATCGCGTCCTGGCCGATCAGGTCGCCGAAATTGGTCGGACGGTATTTCCGAGCCAGCACCCGATAGGGCGTCACTGCGCCAGCGGGGCTCGCGAACCCGGGCAGGCCCGGCTCGTCGTCAGGCGTGCCGGTCGTAGCGTCCATGCCGTATCGGGTCGGGCTGCCGAGCGCCAAGAAACGAGGCAAGAAATAAGGTGGGAGGCTGGACGAAGACCCGCTCGGTCTCGTTAGGGCTGCTTCCTTCCGGACCTGACCCGGTTGGCGAGTGAAACGTCCCTCGCCAACCCCCCGCCGGTTATATGGCCGGGCTATTTGCCGAACGCAAGCGCCGGCTACTCGGCCTTGCGCTTGACCACGGCGAGGGTCTTGGGATCGAGCTTCAGGTCGAACTGCTTGCCGTTGGCGTCGATCGCGTCGTCGACCTCGATCATGCCGTCGTCGAGCTCGATCTCCTTCCACTTGGTGAAGCCCTCCTGGCGGAGCATGGCCTCGACCTTGGCCTGCTGGTCGGGCGGGAGCTTCTCGTCGGCCCGGGCGACGCTGGTGAGGCCGGCGGCCAGGGTGAGGGCGAGGAGGGGGGCGGCGAGGCGCATGAGGGGCTCCGTTTCGGTGTTGCGTGCCGCCTTTGAACAGGAAGACCGCGCCCAGGTTCCGCGTGAACCGCGATCCTCTTGAGGCCGCTTCGATTTTCCCGCACAGCTAAGGTTGCCCGTCGCGCCGCTCCGGCGCCGCGGCCCAGGACTGCCGACCTATGGTCACACGCGTCGCCACCGTGGCGTTCGAGGGGATCGAGGCCCGGGCCGTGGACGTGCAGGTCCAGATCATCCCGGGCAACGTCGTCTTCAACGTGGTCGGCCTGCCCGATAAGGCGGTGGCCGAATCGCGCGAGCGGGTGCGTGGCGCGCTGATCGCCTCGGGTCTTGCGCTGCCGGCCAAGCGCATCACCGTCAACCTGGCCCCGGCCGACCTGCCCAAGGAGGGCTCGCACTACGACCTCCCGATCGCCCTCGGCGTCATGGCGGCGATCGGGGCGATCCCGACCGATGCGCTGGGGGGCTATTGCGTGCTCGGCGAGTTGGCGTTGGACGGCAGCATCACGGCGGTGAGCGGGGTCCTGCCGGCGGCCATCGCGGCGGGGGCCCGCGGCCTCGGGCTGATCTGCCCGGCCGCGACCGGGTCCGAGGCGGCCTGGGCGGGAGGCGATCTCGACGTGCTCGCCCCGCGCTCGCTGATCCAACTCGCCAACCACTTCAAGGGCAGCCAGGTCATGGCCCGGCCGGAACCGTCCGTGGCCAGCCTGGCCGGCCCGCTCCCGGATCTCTCCGACATCAAGGGTCAGGAGGGCGCCAAGCGGGCCCTGGAGATCGCGGCGGCGGGTGGCCACAACCTTCTGATGAACGGGCCGCCCGGCTCCGGAAAGTCGATGCTCGCCGCCCGGCTGCCGTCGATCCTGCCACCGCTGACGCCGCGGGAATTGCTCGACATCTCCATGATCCAGTCGGTGGCGGGCCAGCTGAAGGGCGGCGCGCTCTCGAACCGCCGGCCGTTCCGGCAACCGCATCACTCGGCCTCGATGGCCGCGCTCGTCGGCGGCGGCCTCGGCGCGCGACCCGGGGAGGTGTCGCTCGCCCATGGCGGCGTGCTGTTCCTGGACGAACTGCCCGAATTCAACCCGCAGGCGCTCGACAGCCTGCGGCAGCCGATGGAGACCGGGGAGGTGATGATCGCCCGGGCGAACCACCGGGTGACCTACCCGGCGCGCTTCCAGCTCGTGGCGGCCATGAACCCATGCCGCTGCGGGCAAGGATTGGAGCCCGGCTATGCCTGCCGGCGCGGGCCGAACGCGCGCTGCATGGCGCAATACCAATCGCGGATCTCCGGGCCGATGCTCGACCGGATCGACCTGCGCATCGAGGTCCCCGCGGTCACGGCCGCCGACCTGATCCTGCCGCCCCCGGCCGAGGGCTCCCGCGAGGCCGCCGCCCGGGTCGCCGAAGCCCGCAATCGACAGACGACGCGCTACGCCGCCCACGCCCTGCCGGTAGCCACCACCAACGCCTCATGCCCGGCGACGTTGATCGAGGCGGTGGCAAGCCCCGATGCCGAGGGCACGGCCCTGATCCGGCAGGCGGCCGAGAGCATGCGGCTCTCCGCCCGCGGCTTCCACCGCACCCTGCGGGTGGCGCGGACGCTGGCCGACCTCGACGGCGAGGCGCAGGTGCGCCGGCTGCACCTGGCCGAGGCCTTGTCCTATCGCGGCCGGAGCGACGCGTCGGCGGCGGCCGCGTGAGTACGGACCTGACCGTCACGATCGGACAGGCCAGCGCGGCCGGCCGCAAGGACGCGAATCAGGATTTCCACGGTGCCCTGGTGCCGGTGCAGCCGGCACTCGGTCTCAAGGGCATCGCGGTGGCGCTGGCCGACGGCATCAGCAGCAGCGCGGTCGGCGCGCTGGCGAGCGAGACCGCGGTCAAGAGCTTCCTCGGCGACTATTACGCCACCCCGGACACGTGGGCGGTGAAGAGTTCGGCGCAACGGGTGATCGCGGCAACGAATTCCTGGCTCTACGCGCAGACGCGGCGCGGGCGCGATCCGTACGATGCCGACAAGGGCTACGTCACCACCTTCGATGCGCTGGTCCTGAAGGCGCGCACCGCGCACCTGTTCCATGTCGGCGATGCCCGGATCTGGCGTGTCGCCGGCCGGTCCTTGGAGCAGCTCACCGAGGATCACAGGGTCGTGGTCTCGGCGGCGGAATCGTATCTCGGCCGCGCGCTCGGGGCGGGCGGTCATGTCGAGATCGACTACCACACGGCGAGCCTGGACGCCGGCGACGTCTTCGTCCTGACAACCGACGGCGTTCACGAGCACGTCCGGCCGCGCGATCTGGCCGCGATGATCGCGGCCGCCGAGGACGATCTCGACGCCGCCGCCCGGGCGATCGTGGAGGCCGCGCACGCCGCCGGCAGCCCGGACAACCTCACGGTCCAGATCGTCCGCATCGAAGCCGTGCCCGATGGCGAGCCGGCCGACCTGCTCGGCGGCGTCGACGGGCTCGATCCCGCGCCGTTGCTCGATCCGCCGGCCGATTTCGACGGCTACCGGCTGCTGCGCATCCTGCATTCCGGGCCGCGCAGCCGGGTCTACCTGGCGATCGACGCGGAGACCGGGGATCCGGTCGCGCTGAAGGTCCTTTCGCTCGATCTGCGCGACGACCCGGCCCAGCGCAAGCGGTTCGCCCTGGAGGAGTGGATCGCCCGGCGCATCGACAGTTCGCACGTGCTCAAGGCCCATCCACAGAGCCGCCGCCGCAGCCACCTCTACACGGTCATGCGCTACGTCGAGGGCCAGACCCTGACCCAGTGGATGCGCGATCACCCTGCGCCCGAGTTGGAAGCGGTGCGCGGCCTCGTCGAGCAGATGGCCAAGGGCGTGCAGGCCTTCCACCGAAAGGAGATGGTCCACCAGGACCTGCGCCCCGACAACGTCCTGATCGACACCACCGGAACCGTCCAGGTCATCGATTTCGGGGCCACCCGGGTGGCAGGGGTGGTGGAGGGCGATCCCCGGAACGATGCCGCCGAAATCCTGGGGACCGTGCAGTACACGGCGCCGGAAGGCTTTCTGGGCGAGCCGTCGACGGCCGGCTCCGACATCTTCGCGGTGGGCGTGATGGCGTACCAGATGCTCACCGGCCGGCTGCCCTACGGTGACCGGGTGCCCCGGGCGTTGACGCGCGCGGCCCAGCGCAAGCTCCGCTACGTCTCGGCCCGCAACGCCCGGCCGCTGCTGCCGGCCTGGGTCGACGGGGCGCTGCGCAAGGCCGTGCATCCCGATCCCGCCCGGCGGTACCAGGCGCTCTCGGAATTCGTCCACGATCTCCGGTACCCCAATCCCGGTTTGACGGAGACCCGCCAGGCGTCGCTGCTGGAGCGCGATCCGCTGCTGTTCTGGCGGTTGCTGTCGCTGGTGCTGGGCCTCATCGCACTCGGGCTGGCCAGCATCCTGATCGCCCACCCGCCCCGGTGACTCGGCGCGTCAACGGTCCAGTTCGGGATACCGGCGGAAGATCCCGTCCTCGTTGAACGGGATGCGGCGCTCGCTCGCCAGATAGGCGGCGATGCGCGGACGCTGCGCCACCGCCTCGTGCAGCCGGGCGACATGCGGCGTGTCGCGCAGGGCAGCATTGGATGCGTTCGGGAAGGCGTAGCGCAATCCGGCGACCAGCTGGAACAGGGATAGGTCGGCGTAGGACAGCTTTGATCCGACCAGGCGTTCGCTCCCGTTCGCCGCCAGCACGCGCTCGAAATAACCCAGGAATTTGGGGATGCGGTCCTCGCGGAACCCTTCGGCCCGGCGCGCAGCCTCCGGCTTCTGGTCGGCGTAGTATAGGCCGACCCCGAGGGGATGGTGCGTGTCGTGGGCCTCGTCCACCGCGTCCGCGATGGTGAGCTGCAGCTGATGGGTCCAGATCCGGTCCGCCTCGGTGGCGCCCACGAGGCCGAGGCGCGGCCCGAGATACAGCAGGATCGCGGTGCTCTGTCCGATCACGACATCGCCGTCGCGCAGGAAAGGCGGCGCGAAGGGCGGCCGGCGATTGCCCGGATCGGCGAGGCGGTCGAGCATCGGCTCGATGCCGCCGGCCTCGTCGTCCCGCCGCGCGATGTCGACATAGTCGGCACCGGCCTCTTCGAGGGCGAGGCGGACGAACTCGCCGCGCCCCTGGATCATCGGCCAGTAATGCAGCTCGTACGGCATTGCGTCTCCTCCACCGGGAAGGCGCGATGCCGGCGCGTGGTTCCCGCTCAGTTGCCGGGGGCGTCGCCGTCGGTCGCCTTCTCGGGCAGCGGCTCGGCGCTGGCGACCGCCTTGTGGGCCAGCATCGGCTGCAGGTGCTCGGCGAGCTGCTGGTCCAGATGCTTGACGTAGGCGCCCTTGAAGTAGCGCTCACCCGTCTTTGCGCCGTAGAGCCGGTCATGGGCCTGGATCATCGCGGCCACCTCCGGGCGGCACAGGAACCCGGTGATGCCCACCGCCTCGTACCAGTGGCCGGCCCGGGCCTCGGCCGTCGCCTTCGGGTTCGCCAGCACGGTCTCGGCGAAGCATTCCGTCGCCGCCTGTCGCAGCGGACCCAGCACCTTCTCGGCCTCCGCCTTGTTCACCACCGGGGCAGCCGGATGGCGGTGGGGACGCGCCTGAGCCGTCGATGCCAGCGCGAGGACGGCGAAGGTGGCGAGGATCGTGGACTTCATGCGGGCGGCCTCGTCGGGTGTCCGAATGGCGTTCAGCATTCCCTCATGATTGCGTCGGGATCGCGGCTGACGGGACGCCGCATCCGCCCGATCTCGGGCAAGATGCGGACGATTTCGCGACCGCGCTCAGCGCTGCCGCTCGGCCCGCCAGCGGCTGCGGCAGGCGAGGGCGCCGGACGCGATCCAGGTGCCGGCGCCGAACCCGTTCGCGCCGAGCCGGCCGGCGACGTCGGCGGTGCCGAGACCGTTGGCGATGGAGCCCCGGACAATACCGTTCCGGGCGACGCTGCCCTGCACGACGAAGGCCGTCCCCATGAAGCGGGCCTGCCCGTGCTCGATGCGCACCGGGTATCGGTAGGCCCGGTCGCAGGGACCGGATTCGGTGAGGATCTCGACGCTCCAGGTGCCGTCGAACCGGGAAGTGCCGTCGAACCGGGAAGTGCCGTCGAACCGGTCCGGAATCCGGACGCCCCGCGGCGTCGCCGCAGCGGGGACCGCGAGTTCGAGGATCAGAGCGGCGCCGGTCAGGCACCCGAAACGGCGTCGGCTCATGGCGATGATCGGGGCAGGCGGTCTCGTGATCGTCTCAGGCGGCGGGCGGCCGAACGGCGGCACGGAGGGCACCGTCGAGCAGGCTCACCAGATCGCAGCCGACATGCAGGAAGGCGTGGACGCCCGCCGCCTTAAGGGGATCGATCAGGTCCACCGGTTTGCCGGCGACGTAGATCGATCCGGCGCCGGCCTGCTTGAGGGCCTCTGCGGCCGCCAGCGCGTGCTCGGCGTAGAGCGCGTCGGTCGAGCAGATGCAGGCGAGCGGCGCGCCGGATTCCCGGAATGCCGCCGCGAGGGCGGCCGGGTCCGTGAAGCCGTCGTTCGACACCGCCTCGATGCCGCCCGCCGCGAAGGCGTTGGCCGCGAAGGTCGCCCGGGCGTTGAAAACGGAGACCGTGCCGAGATTGGCGAGGAACACGGCGGGGCGGTGCCCGGATTTCGCCAGGACGGCGTCGGATGCGTCGCGCAGCGCCTCGAACGGCTCGGCCAGACGGATCGCCGGCAGCGCATCGCAGGCGACGGCCGAACCGGAACCGAAATTCGAGGCCGGGCCGGCGGTCACCGGCTTCACGTCCAGGACGGTGACCGGCTTCTCGGCGAGGTTCGGGAATTCGCTCGCGCCGGTCAGGGCCTCGCGACGGGTGGCCACGGCCTTGGCGCGAGCTTCGCGGGTCAGCTCGATGCGCCGCTGCAGCTTGCCGACGCTGAGGGAGGCGACGATCCCGCCCTCGGCCTCGATCGCCTGGAACGCCTCCCAGGCCGCCTCGGCGAGCTGGGCGGTCAGCGTCTCGAACCCGCCCGCACCGGCCGCCGGATCGCTGACCCGCGCCAGGTGGGATTCTTCGAGCAGGACGATCTGGCTGTTGCGTGCCACCCGCCGGGCGAACGCGTCGGGCAGGCCGAGCGCCAGGGTGTAGGGCAGGACCGTGACGCTGTCGGCGCCGCCCATTCCGGCCGACGCGGCGGCCATGCCGGTGCGCAGGATGTTCACGAACGGATCGCGCCGGGTCATCATCCGCCACGCGGTCTCGGCATGGAGGCGCAGGGGCTTCGGATCCAGCCCGCAGGCCTGCTCGATCCGGGCCCAGAGCCGTCGCAGGGCGCGGAATTTGGACACCGTGACGAACTCGTCGGCATCGGCGGCGAGCAGCACCGAGATCCGGTCGCGGGCGGTGGCGAGGTCGTGGCCCGCGGCCTCCAGGGCACGCAGGTAGGTCACCGCGGTGGACAGGACGGCGGCAAGCTCCGCCGCCTCGCCGGCCCCGGCCTCGTGGTAGGGCCGTCCGTCGGCCAGGAGCGCCCGGCCGGTGAAGCCCGCGGCTTCGAGGTCCGAGACGGTGGCGGCCAGCCGCGGGGCGATCTCGAACCACACCGCGCCGAGGCTGCCGGTGGCGGCGAGCGTCCCGACCGGATCGATGCCGAGGTCGAGGTCGTAGGTGGAGAGGTCTTCCCCGCGGCGGGCCGCGAGGCCCTTCACCAAGCCGGCGACCTCCAGGCCGGACGCGCCCGCGTCGAACCGCAGGGCGATCAGCGGCAGCATCACGCCCTTCAGCACGGCGTCGAGATCCTCGACGCTGCGGGCGGTCAAGCCGTAGCCCCGGGCGCCAGCCGCGCCGGAAAACACCAGGGCCAGCGCGTCGGCGCCGCCTTCGAGGTCGGTCATCGCCTGGATGTTGGCGCTTGCGATCTCCGGATGATCGACCCGCTGGGACACGCGCCAGGGACCGGGCTCCCGGAACGGTTGCGCGGTCGGCTCGGCACGCTCGTAGAGCGGCTCGATCCGCAGACCGTCGCTCGTCCGGGAGACCAGCCGTTTCTCGAAGTCTGCGCCCTTCAGGACGCTGTCCACAAGGCCGAGCCAGCGCGCCCGGTCGGCGGGCTTGAACAGGTCGGCGAGCGGTGTGTCGTCCATCGGAAAATCCCCGGGCGCGGCGTCTTGTGCACCGCTTTCGGGGACTTGCCTCGCACGCCGCTCGCCCGGAGGCAATCGCCCGTTGGGCGAGGATTGTTATCCGAGGATGATCAGCCCGGCGAAGCCCAATGCACCGACGATGATCCGCCACCAGGCGAACAGCCGGAACCCGTGGCGCGACACGTAGTCGAGCAGCACGCGGACCACGAACAGGGCCGAGACGAACGACACGATGAAGCCGATCACGATCAGGCCGATATCGTCGCGCGAGAGGAATTTGTAATTGTCGAACAGGTCCTTGGCGAAGGCGCCGGCCATGGTCGGCATCGCCAGGTAGAACGAGAACTCGGTGGCCGAGCGCTTGTCGGCGCCCATCAGCATCGCGCCCACGATGGTCGCGCCCGAGCGCGACACGCCCGGGATCATGGCCAGGCACTGGAAGATGCCGATCTTCAGGTCCATCGGCAGGGAGAAGTCGTAGACGTCGGTCTTCTTAACCTCGAGGTCGGTGTCGTCGAGGACGAGAAGCACCAGGCCGCCGGCCACCAGCGTCGCGCATACGATCCACGGGTTGAACAGGTAGGCCTTGATCACCTTCGAGAAGAGGCCGCCGATGATCGCGGCCGGCAGGAAGGCGACCAGGATGCCGATCACGAAGCGGCGAGCCTGCGGGTTGGTGGGGAGCGCGGTGGCGATGCCGACGAGGCGGCGGAAATACACCGTCAGGATCGCCAGGATCGCCCCGAGCTGGATCAGCACCTCGAAGGTGTTGTTGGGGGAGTGGAAGCCGATGAAGTGGCCGACCAGGAGCTGGTGACCGGTGGACGAGACCGGGATGAACTCGGTCGCGCCCTCCACCAGGGCGAGAAGGACCGCCTTCCCGATGCTTACCGGATCCATTGTCGAGCCTCGCGCCGCGGGCGCACGCCGGCCCGAACCAGGCGCGTCGCGAACCGTCCAAAGAATGTGCCCGGAGGCTTCGCCCATCAGGGTTGACGAGCGGTTACCGGAGCGGACCGCGCGTGTTAAGGGCTCGGCAACGATCGAGCAATAACGCTCGCTCTGAAGTCCTGCGCGCCGAAATCTAACGCGCCGGGGCCGACGACCGGCGTGGGACTGTCCGCGCCGTCTGAACGCATTGTCCTCACGGCCTCAATGGCGACGCTCTACCACTTCCCCTTCTGCGCGAACTCCCGGTTCATCCGTCTCGTGCTCGCCGAGATGGGTCTCGAACCGACGCTGTTCGAGGAGCGCCCGTGGGAGCGCCGGGACGACTTCCTGTTGATCAATCCGGCAGGCTCCACGCCCGTGCTGCTGGAGCAGACCGGCCTGGTCGTGCCGGGCGCCGGCGTCATCGCCGAATACCTCGACGAGACGAGGGGCCTCGGGCTATCCGGCCGGCGCATGCTGCCGGACGACACGGTGGAGCGCGTCGAGGTCCGGCGCCTGCTGGACTGGTTCCTGATCAAGTTCGACTCCGAAGTGACCGGCTATCTGGTCAACGAGAAGATCTCGAAGCGCTTCATGTCGGCGCACGAGGGCGGCGGCCCGCCAGACATGAACGCGATTCGGGCGGCGCGCACCAACGTGCGCTACCATCTCAAGTATATCGGCTACCTCATCGCTCGCCGACGCTGGCTCGCCGGCGACAACCTGACCTATGCCGATCTCGCGGCCGCCGCCCACCTCTCCTGCGCCGACTATCTCGGCGACGTGCCGTGGGACGAGGACGAGATGGCCCGCAACTGGTATGCCCGGGTCAAGTCGCGGCCCTCGTTCCGGGGGCTGCTGGCCGACCGGGTGGCCGGCATGCCGCCGGCGGCCCATTACGCGGATCTGGATTTCTGAGCGCACGACGGACCTATCACGGTGCCGACCTGCGCCGCCTCGTCGAGGGGCGGGCGCGCCATCTCGGCTTCTGCGGGATGCGGGTGACGCGGCCCGACCGGCTCCCGGACCTGCCCGCGCGCCTGTCGTCCTGGCTGGAGGAAGGCGCCCACGGCACGATGGACTGGATGGCGGACCGCGCCGACCAGCGCGCGAGCCCCGTCGGCCTCTGGTCGGGCCTGCGCAGCATCCTGGTCTTCGCCATGAGCTACCGCCCGGACGACGATCCGCTCGAACTCGTGGCCCTGAAGGAGCGCGGCGCGATCGCGGCCTATGCCCGTCGTCGGGATTATCACGACGTTTTGAAAGGCCGCCTGAAGGAACTAGGGGGCTACCTGTCGGCCAAGGGCGACGTCCGGGTGAAGGTGTTTTGCGACACCGCCCCGGTGATGGAGAAGACGCTTGCCGAGGCGGCCGGGCTCGGCTGGCAGGGCAAGCACACGGTGCTGCTCTCCCGGGAGCACGGCAACTGGCTGCTCCTGGGCGCGATCTACACCAGCGCCGAGTTCGAGCCCGACGATCCCGGGCGCGGCCATTGCGGCTCCTGCCGGGCCTGCCTGGACATCTGCCCGACCGACGCCTTCCCGGCTCCGTACCGGCTCGATGCGCGGCGCTGCATCTCGTACCTCACCATCGAACATGCCGGGCCGATCGCGACGGAGTTCCGGACGGCGATCGGCAACCGCGTGTTCGGCTGCGACGATTGCCTGGCGGTCTGCCCCTGGAACAAGTTCGCCCGGACCGCGGCCGATGCCCGCTTGGCTGCCCGGGCCGACCTCGCCGCTCCGGCGCTGGCGGACCTCGCCGGATTGGACGACGCGGCCTTCCGGAAACTGTTCGCCGGAACCCCGGTGAAGCGCACCGGCCGGGACCGGTTCCTGCGGAACGTCATGATCGCAGTCGGCAATTCCGGCGATCCCCACCTCGCGGATGCGGCGATCGCGCGGCTCGCGGACGCCTCGCCGCTGGTGCGGGGCATGGCGGTGTGGGCCTGCGGCCGCCTGCTGGAGCCCGCCTCCGTTCAGGCACTGCGCCAACAGCACGAAGCAGCCGAGACGGATTCTCACGTTCGCAGCGAGTGGATCGCCGCCACCGCCTTGACGGAACTCCGGACCGGCGAGACATCCCGGGCATGAATCTCTTCATCTTCGGGCTCGGCTTCACCGGCCGCCGTTTTGCCGAGCGGGCGCGCGACCGCTTCCAGACGGTGCGGGGCACCGTCACCGACCCGGCGAGTGCCGCGCGCATCGCCACCGAGACCGGCTTCACCATGCGGGCCTTCGGGCCGGAGGCGGACGATCCCCGGATCGCCGACGACCTCGCCGACACCGACGCGCTCCTCGTCTCGGCGCCCCCCTCCGAGCGGGGCGACCCGGTGCTCCGGCGCTACGAGGACGCGATCGCGGCGAGCCGGGTCGGCTGGATCGGCTATCTCTCGACCATCGGCGTGTACGGCGACCAGGGTGGCGCCTGGATCGACGAGGCCACGCCGGCCGCGCCGCGCAGCGCCCGCTCCCGGATCCGGCTCGAGGCCGAGGCGGCCTGGTTCGATCTCGGCGCCCGGACCGGCAAGGCCGTGCAGGTGTTCCGGCTGTCGGGCATCTACGGCCCGGGGCGCAACCCGATCGTGAAGCTGCGCGAGGGCCGGTCTCAACGCATCGTGAAGGCGGGCCAGGTCTTCAACCGCATCCATGTCGACGACATCGCCACGACCCTGATGGCCTCGCTCGACCGTCCGAGGCCGGGGGCGGTCTACAACGTCACCGACGACGAGCCGGCGCCGCCTCAGACCGTGACCGAGCACGCCGCGGCGCTCGCCAGCTTGCCGCTGCCCCCGGAGGTCGACTTCGAGACCGCCGACCTGTCACCGATGGCGCGCAGCTTCTACGGCGAGAACAAGCGCGTGCGGAACCGGCTGATCCGCGACGAACTCGGCGTCGCGCTGGCGTACCCGACCTATCGCGAGGGCTTGGCCGCCCTGAAAGATCAGGCCTGATCAGGCTTCCAGGTGCCGCGGCCGGACGAGGCGGCGGAGCAGGCCGCCGCGCGGGCCGGCGAGCATCGAGACGATGTAGAGCGCGCCGGCGGCGAGCACGATGGCCGGGCCGCTCGGCAGGTCGAGCTGGTAGGACAGGCTGAGCCCGGTCACGCTCGCCACCGCGGCGATCAGCATCGAGATCGGGATCAGGCCGCCCAGGTCGCGCGCCCAGAATCGGGCCGCCACGGCCGGCAGCAGCATCAGCCCGACCGCCAGCAGGGTCCCGAGCGCCTGGAAGCCGCCGACGAGGTTCACCACCACCAGCGCCAGGAAGGCGAGATGCACCGGGCCGCCGCTGCGGCTCACCGTGCGCAGGAACAGCGGATCGACGCATTCCATCACCAGCGGCCGGTAGATCGCGGCGAGCACCACCAGGGTCAGCGTGCTGATGCCGCCGAGCAGGATCAGCGCGGCGTCGTCGAGGGCCAGCACCGAGCCGAACAGGAAGTGCATCAGGTCGATCTGCGAGCCGCGCAGGGAGACCAGCAGAACGCCGCCGGCCAGCGAGATCAGGTAGAAGGCTGCGAGGTTCGAATCCTCGCGCACCACCGTGGCCCGGGTGACCGCGCCGGCGAGAAGCGCCACCGCCAGCCCGGCGACCAGTCCGCCAAGCGTCATCGCCGGCAGCGACAGGCCGGCGACCAGGAAGCCGGCTGCGGCACCCGGCAGGATCGCGTGGCTCATCGCGTCGCTCATCAGGCTCATCCGGCGCAGGGTCAAGAAGACCCCGACCGGCGGCGCAGAGACCGACAGAGCGAGGCAGCCCGCCAGCGCCCGGCGCATGAAGCCGAACTCCACGAAGGGCGCCAGAAGCGGCCCGAACGGATCGATCACGCCGCGTCCTCGTGATGATGATCGTGGGCGTCCGGGCCGTGCGACCCGTGATCATGCCCGCGCGCGTCGGCTGTCCGGGGCCCGATGCAGACCGGCGCGTCCTCATCCCAGGCTTCGGAGAGGTTGCGCGCACGCGCCAGGTTCTCCGGCGTCAGGACTCGGGCGGTCGGCCCCCAGGCCACGGCTTCCCGGGCCAGCAGGAGCGTGGTCGGGAAATGCTCGCGCACCTGGGACAGGTCGTGCAGAGCGGCGACGACGGTACGGCCCTGGCCGTGCCAGAGCCGGATCAGCGCCAGCAGGTCGTCCACGGTGCGGTTGTCGATCCCGGTGAACGGCTCGTCGAGGAGCATCACCGGGCAATCCTGCAGGATCAGGCGGGCGAACAGGGCCCGCCGGAACTGCCCGCCCGAGAGGGTGCTGATCGGGCGCGCCTCGAAGCCGCCGAGCCCGACCGCCTCGAGGGCCGCCGCGATCTCCGGCCGACGCCGGCCCAGGCTGCGCCAGGATCCGGCCTTCCGCCACAGGCCCATGCCGGCGAGGTCCATCACGCTCAGCGGAAAGCTCCGGTCGATCTCGTCGGCCTGGGGCAGGTAGGCGAGGGCGCCCGAGCGCTCGATATACCCTTCGAGGCAGCGGATCTCGCCGGCCATGCCCTTGAGCAGGGTCGACTTGCCGGCGCCGTTCGGCCCGACCAGCGCCAGCAGGTCGCCGGCGCGCAGGGTCCCCGACAGGTGGTGGATTGCCGGATGCCGATCGTAGCCGAGGGTCAGGCCGACCAGCCGGATCGCATCCTGCATGGCGGGACGGTCGCTCATGCGGCCAGCGCCCAGGCGATCGCCAGCCAGACCACGACCGACAGCGTCACCGCCAGGGCGAGGCGTGGGCCGATGCCGCTGCGGAACAGGGATCGCGGAGCCGCTTGGCGTGGGCTGGAAATCGGGGGCAAGACGTCCTCGTCGCGCGCTCGGGCCGGCGCGGGGACCGGTCGGGCTACTGGTGCGTTCCGGGGCCGCGGTGATACACTGTAACAAACCCGCCGGACAACTGGCGGTTTCGGGGTTGGAGCGATCATGCACCGTCACGAGGGTCACGACGCGTGCCAGGCGGGCGTCGGCGACATGCTCGCGCGGGCGGAAGCCGTCTGTCGCGAGCGCGGGCTGCAATTCACGCCGCTGCGCCGTGAGGTGATGGAAGCGGTGGCGGAGGCCGGGAAAGCCCAGGGCGCCTACGACATCGCCGAGAAGCTCAGTGCGCCGGGCAAGCGCGTGGCGCCGGTCTCGGTCTACCGCGCCCTGGACTTCCTCATGCAGCAGGGCCTGGTCCACCGGATCGCAAGCCGCAACGCGTTCATCCCCTGCGCCCACGGGCATGCCCCGGGGGAGGGGGTCGTGTTCCTGATCTGCCGCACCTGCGGCGGCGTCGACGAGGCCTCGTCCGAGGAACTGGAAGACGGCCTCGGCCGCACCTTGAAGCGGGCGGGCTTCACGCCGGCCCACAGCATCCTGGAAGTCGAGGGTGATTGCGGGGCCTGCCGGGAGCGTGCTCAGGAAACCTGAGGCGCGTCCCGGGTCGTTCAGCGCGCGTTCTTGTAGGCCCGCCGCGAGACGATGGTCTGGACCATGATCTGGAGATCGAACCAGATCGACCAGTTGTCGATGTAGTGCAGGTCGCAGGCGACGCGACGTTCCATGTCGAGGTCGGTCAGGGTCTCGCCGCGATAGCCGTTGACCTGGGCCCAGCCGGTGATGCCGGGGCGCACGTTGTGCCGCCGGGCGTAGAGCGCGATCCGCCGCTCGAAGCTGCGGTCATGCGCCAGGGCGTGGGGGCGCGGGCCGACCAGCGACATCTCACCCTTGAGGACGTTCAGGAGCTGCGGCAGCTCGTCGAGATTGGTCCGCCGCAGGATCGCGCCGACCTGCGTGATGCGGCTGTCGTTGCGGGTCGCCTGCTTGAACACCGCGTTGGCGTCCGCTCTCATCGACCGGAACTTGAACACGCCGAAGGGCTGCTGGTTGAAGCCGTAGCGCTTCTGGCGGAAGAAGACCGGACCCGGGCTGTCGAGCTTGATCGCCACGGCGATGGCCGCGAGCAGCGGCGACAGCGACACCAGGGCGATCGCCGCCACCGTGAGGTCGAGGGCGCGCTTGAGCAGGATCTCGGTCACGTTGAGCGGCCGGCGTCCGATATTGATGCCGGAGACGCCGCCGACCCGGGCGACCTGCATGTCGGGGAACCGGTCGAGGACGCTGCCGGGCCGCAGGTGCAGGGCCGACGGTACCCGCAGGAACGCGTCGATGCAGCGCTCGACCTCGGCTGTGTCGGTCCACGGCACCAGCACGAACACGTCGTCCGGGCGCAGGAACCGGACCACCGACACGGCGAGGTCGAGATCCTCCTGGAGCTGATCGTGCCGCGACACGGTGTCGGCGCCCGGATCGACCCGGCGCAGGTAACTGGTGCCGACGATCCGGGACCCGAGCTGCTCGGCCTCGTGGCTGGCGTAGAACCGGGCGATGTCTTCCTCGTACCCCACCAGGTGGACGCGGCTGGCCGAGGCCGATCCCGCCGTCAGGCTCCGGCGCACCAGGCGGGTCGCCACGGTGCGGGTCAGGAGGAGAGCCGGCAGGCCGAGCAGGAACGCCGTGATCGAGACGATGCGCGAGTAATCGTTGGTCGTCTTGGTGAGGAAGCCGACCACAAGCACCGCCGCCCAGGCGACCAGCCAGAGCGAGGCTATGCGCTGGACGTTCAGCTTCTGCGCCATGATGCCGTCGAGGCTGTAATCCTCGCGCAGGATGTTCGACGAGACGATGATCGCGCTGAGCAGCGCGGCCAGGCGCAGGCCCCGGAAGGCGGTCACCCACACGCTGTCGCCCTCGAAGGCGATCTGGTAGCCGAACTCGACGGCCAGGATGACGGCGACGATCGCCCCGATCTCGGCTGCGGCCAGCGACGACGACATCACGATTCGCGCAAACGCCCGACCGCGGCGCGGCAGGAGCGCCGACCACACGCTGCGACGGCGTTCGGCCGAAGTCGGAAGGGGCTGGAACGTCTCCGGAACCCGCTCGTGAAACATGTTGCCCGCCGCGTCCCGGTTTGATCGGACTTTGTACCGGTCTGAAACACGAAAGATTTCAGCGCCGGCATCTGCCGATGACGGAGCAAGGGGTGAGCCGCGAAATCCGGTAGTCCGGCCGCTTCGGGGTGGCTGCCCATGTAAGCGAACGTCTGCCGGTCGGCAATACATGGTAAATGCTGAGTCACCAGAATACGGAGACATGCAGTGCGTGACCGTTCGACGGCTTGATACCAGCAGTTGCGTGGTAATGCCGGGACGTTGCTGAAGGGTTGAATTCTGGCGGACCAAGAAGCTTGGCCGAGTCTCGCGGTATCCCGGACACAGGGGCGGCGCGGTTCCTGCGCGCGGCCGTCGACGGGGTCGCCCAACCTTACGTCGTCACGCCGCCAGACCACATTTCGGTCCGGCGGCGGGTCATGAAGGCAGTAACTGCAACGTCAGGCGGTAGCGGCCTGCTTCGCGGTCTCGGCGCCGCCGACGGTCTGCACCATCTCGAAGCCCTCGAATTGCGGGTGTCCGAGATACAGCGGCTTGGTCGAAGGGGCCCGGCTGTGCGCCTTGCGGAACTGCTCGGAGCGCGTCCAGGCCTCGAATTCGGCGCGCGAGCGCCAGACGGTGTGCGAGGCGTAGAGGACATGATCCTCCTGCTCCGGCCCACGCAACAGGTGGAATTCGACGAAGCCATCCATCTCGCCGAGATGGCTGTCGCGCCCGAGCCAGACGGCCTCGAAGTCCTCGATCGCATCCTTAACGACCTTGAAGCGATTCATCGCGATAAACATGCTGTTCTCCGTTGAGAGGCTCAATTTAGGCCCCGAAGCCGGTCCGGGCGAGCCCTGCTGCGGCGACGGGGCGCGCGCGAAGCTCTGCGCAGACTTATCCGATCGACATTTCAGCAACAATGTTTCGAAGATACGCCAGGTTAAACCACAAGATGTATGCTTAGACTTGCGGAGCTTAACAACTTCGTGTCCAATTGCGGGACGGTCCATATTGTGTCGCAGTCGGGGTGTCATCCGATTGCTATACCGCTCGCAATCGACGCGAAAATTTGTTCGGCGCACGGGAGCAAGTGACAATAAGGGCTTAGAGCCGGTACCGTTTGCAATGCATTCGGTTGCTGCTCTAGCGTGCGGCACCGCACGTTAGGTATAGGCGCGTTATGAGATTGAGGGTCGGACGGTGAAGCGGCGCGATGGCGAGGCGAGAACACCGGATCCGCAAGGGGACGCTGTTCAAAGCGCGGACAAGGACGTGACCAGTCAGATCATGCCGAAGCAGACCACCGACGTCGATCGTCTGGTCGGTATTCGCATCACCGCGCTGCGGAAGGCCCGCGGCCTCAGCCAGACCGCGCTCGGCAACGCCGTCGGCGTCACGTTCCAGCAGGTTCAGAAATACGAGAAGGGCCAGAACCGGGTCGGTGCGGGCCGGCTGCGCGAGATCGCGCGCCTGCTCGAGGTGCCGGTGTCGGCGTTTTTCGAAGAGAGCGAGCCCCGCGAGAACGCCCAGGAGGACGTGTTCGGCTTCCTCAGCGCCCACGGGGCGATCGAGTTGCTGCGCGCCTACGCGCTGATCGAGGACGAGCAGATGCGCCGCGACGTCCTCGCGCTGGTCCGGAGCGCCGCGCGGCTGGCGCAGGCCCGCACCGCACCGCCCGCAGCCGATCCGGTCTGAACGGTTTCGACCGGGGCGGTCCCGTACACATCACGCAATCAAATCGATCGCGTTTCGGCCGCGACGATCCCGCACGCTGAGTGCCTCTTAAAGCTCCTCGGCCGCGATGAGGTGGAAGAAGCTTCCGCCCACCAGGCCCACCCGGTGCCCGGCCAAGCCTTGATCCGTGCCTTCCGCATCGGTGACGCGGGCAAGGGCGTCCGCCTCCGCGGCGGAGGGTGACAGCTCGCTGGCATAGTGGAACTCGTGGCCCACGATCCGGGCGCCGCGGTGGCCCAGCGGACCGTCGCTGCTGAGGCGGGCGACACGATAGCCGAGATGCAGCTTGCGCTTGCGGTACGAGGTGGCGACCGGCAGCAGCCCCGCCATGGCGTGGGTGTTGCCATCCGCATCCTCGAGCGTCCGACCCAGGACCATGTAGCCGCCGCACTCCCCGTGGACCGGCCGTGTCGCCGCGAAGGCGCGCAGGCCGTCGAGGAAGCGGGTCGCGGCAGCGAGTTGCCCGGCATGCAATTCCGGATACCCGCCGGGCAGCCAGCAGGCGTCGCACGCTTCCGGCGGCGCTTCGTCGGCGAGGGGTGAGAACGGGACGATCTCGGCCCCGGCCAGCTGCCATCCGGCTTCGAGATGCGGGTAAAGGAAGCTGAACGCCGCGTCCCGGGCCACCGCGATCCGTTGCCCGGGCGGTCGCGGCAGCACGCCCACCGACGACGGAGCTCTGCCGCCGGCGCAGGCGATCACGGCATCGAGGTCGATACCCGCCTCGGCCAGGTCGGCGAGCCGGTCGAGCCGCGCCTCCAGGTCGGCGGTCTCGCCCGCCTGGACGAGGCCGAGGTGCCGCTCGGGCAGGACCAGCTCGGTATCGCGCATCAGGGCGCCGAGCACCGGAAGCCCGACGCGCTCCAGGCCGGCCTCCACGAGCCGGCGGTGGCGGGCGCTCGCAACCTTGTTGAGGATCACCCCGGCTATACGGATTCGCGGGTCGTAGAGCGTGCAGCCGAGCGCCACGGCGGCGGCCGATTGCGCCGCGCCGGACACGTCGATCACCAGTACCACCGGCCAGCCGAAGCGGGCTGCGATGTCGGCGTTTGCCCCGGTCCGGTTCTCCGCGGCCCGGACCCCATCGAACAGGCCCATGGAGCCCTCGGCGACCACGATATCGGCCCGCGCGGCCGTCTCGCCCGCCAGCGCGTCGAGGAGCCCGGGCGCCATGGCGAAGCTGTCGAGGTTGAAGCTCGGCTGGCCGGTCGCCGCCCGGTGGAAGGCGGGATCGATGTAGTCCGGCCCGCATTTGGCACCGCGGACACGCAGGCCCCGCCGGGTCAGCGCGCGCATCAGCGCGAGGGTGACGGTGGTCTTGCCCGAGCTCGAGCGCGGGGCGGCCACCAGCAGGCCGGGGGCGCTCATACCGCGCCCCCCACGGTCCCGCCCGGCCTGTAGCGCCGGTCGTAATCGGGGGCGTAGAGCGCGCTTTCCCGGAAGTCGGTTGCGCCGAGCGCCGGCCCGACGAGGATCAGGGCGGTGCGTTCGAGACCGGCCTCCGCCACGAGGGCGGGGAGCCCGGCGAGGTCGCCGGTCAGCGCCCGCTCATCCGGCCACGAGGCGCGGAACACCACCGCCGCCGGGCAGGACGCGCCGTAGAATGGGATCAGCTCGGCCGCGACCTTCTCGATCACATGGATCGAGAGATGCACCGCCAGCGTCGCCCCGGTCGCCGCGAAGGCGGCAAGCGTCTCGCGCTCCGGCATAGCGCTCGCCCGGCCCGAGGTGCGGGTCAGCACGACGGATTGCGATACGCCCGGCACCGTCAGCTCCCGGCGCAGCATCGCGGCGGCGGCCGCGAAGGCCGGGACGCCCGGCGTCACCGTGTAGGCGATGCCGAGCCGGTCGAGCCGGCGCATCTGCTCGGCGAGCGCGCTCCAGATCGACAGATCGCCCGAATGCAGCCGCGCCACGTCGCGCCCGCCCGCATTCGCGGTCTCGATCTCAGCCATGATCGCGTCGAGATCGAGGGGTGCGGTGTCGACGATGCGGGCGCCTGGCGGGCACCAGCCCAAAATCTCGGGCGCCACCAGCGATCCGGCGTAGAGGCAGACCGGGCAGGCGGCGATACGGTCGCGCCCGCGCACAGTGATCAGGTCGGCAGCGCCGGGTCCGGCGCCGATGAAGTGGACGGTCATGGGTGCCGAGCGGTCTGGTGCGGGATCGCGAGGGCGCAGGTTGCGCCGGCGCTGGCGATGCGGGGAAGGGCGAGGCGGCTCTCGGAACCCGCCGCCGCCAGGGCGGCCGCCTCGGCCAGCGAGCCGACGCCGCGCAGGCGCTCGATCCGGGCCGAGCGCGTGACGACTTTTGGGTCGCAGGCTTCCAGGGCTGCCGGTTCGACCGGCCAGGGCGAAAGACCGAACGCCGCTGCCGCCGCGCAGATAGACGGTTCCGCGGCCCTGTCTGACGCCGTAGCGATGGCCGTCAGATCGGTCCGGGCGGCACCGACGGCACCGAGGGCGCGGGCGATGAGCGCGGCGATCTCGTCGGCGCCGGTGCCGCGCCGGAACCCGATCCCGGCTACGAGCGGGTCGGTCATGGCTTGGTCCAGGCCCATTGGGTCACCGGCATCGCGGGACGCCAGCCGTGCATCCCCCCCACCGGGCTCGCCCGATCGACCGCGAAGCGCCGCAGGCTTCCGCCATGTTGGGCGAAGGCCGCGAGCAGCGCCGCCTCGCCCTGGATCGTGACCGCGTTGGCCACGCAGCGCCCGCCCGGCCGGAGGGAACCGAGCGTATCCGCCAGAACCCCCGCCTCGGAAACGCCGCCGCCGATAAAGACCGCGTCCGGGGCGGCTAAACGGGCTAGGGCTGCCGGGGCTGCGCCTGTGACCACCGACAGGTCCGGAACCCCGAGGGCCTGAGCATTCCGGAGGATCCGCTCGGCCCGGTCCGGCCGAGCCTCGATGGCGGTGGCGCGCAGGCTCGGATGGCGCAGCATCCACTCGATCGCGATGGATCCCGCCCCGGCCCCGACATCCCAGAGATGCTGGCCCGGATGCGGCTGCAGAGCCGCCAGCGTCAGGGCGCGGATCTCGGCCTTGGTCAGCTGCCCGTCATTCTCGAACAGCCCGTCGTCGAGGCCGGGCGCCAGCGGTAGGGCCTGTCCTGCGCCTGCCACCGCGATGGCCACGGTGTTGAGCGGGTCGATCGTACCGAGGTCGAAGCCATCGGCCCGGCCCTCGCGGACCCGCTCGCGCGGGCCGCCCATCGCCTCCAGCACCGTCATGGTCGAGGCGCCGAAGCCGCGCTCGGTGAGCAGCCCCGCCAGCGCCGACGGTGTGGTGCCGTCCCAGGACAAGACCAGGAGCCGGGCCCCTGGCTGGATGTGGGGCACTATCCGCGCCAGAGCCCGCCCGTGCAGGGTGACGAGACCACATTCGGCCAGCGGCCAGCCGAGCCGCGCGCAGGCGAGACTGAAGGCGGAGGGCTGCGGGAAGGCGCGGATTTCGGTGGGTGGCACCAGCTGGGCAATCTCGGCGCCGATGCCGTAGTGGAACGGGTCGCCGGTCGCGAGGATGCAGGTCGGCCGTCCACGCCGGGCCAGGATCTCCGGATAGGCGTCGTGGATCGGGCTCGGCCAGGTCCGGGTCTCGGCGTCGAGGGGGGCGGCCAGGGCGAGGTGGCGCCGCCCGCCATACACGACCTGCGCGGCATCGAGCGCCGCGGCAGCCGCTGGCGCGAGGCCCGAGCGTCCATCCTCGCCGATGCCGACGATCGATAGCCAGCGGTGGCTCGACAGGGCATCAGCGCTCATGGACAAGACCCCCATGAACCGCGGTGCGATGCGAATCCTGATCCTCGGCGGCACCGGCGAGGCGAGCGCCTTGGCCCGGGCGCTGGCCGACCGGAACGCGTACGCCGTAACGCTGTCGCTGGCCGGCCGGACCGCGGCCCCGAAGGCCGAGCCGGTGCCGACCCGGATCGGCGGGTTCGGTGGCGCCGTGGGCCTCGCCGATTATCTGCGCGCGGGGGCTATCGATCGCCTGATCGACGCGACGCACCCGTTCGCGGCGACCATCTCGGCCAACGCCGCCGCCGCCGCGGAGGTCGCAGGGGTGCCGCTGCTGGCGATCCGCCGGCCGGGCTGGCGCCGCGAGGCGGGCGACCTCTGGACCGAGGTGGCGACCATGGAACAGGCGGTCGCGGCCCTCGGGCCGGCGCCCCGGCGCGTGTTCCTGACGATCGGCCGTCAGGAGGCCGGCGCCTTCGCGGTGGCGCCGCAGCACAGTTATCTGGCCCGGAGCGTCGAGCCGCTCGGGTCGGCTCTGCCCGTGCCGGACCTCACGGCCATCGAGGCGCGGGGCCCGTTCGACGCGACGGCCGAGGCCGCGCTGATGCACGCCACCGGCACCGAGATCCTGGTCAGCAAGAATTCCGGCGGTGCGGCGACCTACGGCAAGATCGCGGCGGCGCGCAGCCTCGCGATCCCGGTGGTGATGGTGCGCCGGCCGGAGAAGCCGGACGTGCCGAGCGTCCCCGACGCCGCGGGCGCTCTGCGCTGGCTCGAGACCGGCATTCATGCCGGGCCCGCGACCTTGCGCGACGTGTAGACGAACGGCACGCCGCCGGACCGTGGGATCAGCCGCGTGGTGGAGGCGCCGAGGATCACCATCGTGGCCATGTCGGCCGGTACGGCATGCGCTTCGGCCAGCGTCGAGACCCGGATCGCCTCGTCCGGCCGGCTGATCGCGCGGGCGAACATCACCGGCGTCTCGGGCGCCCGGATCCCGGCGGCGAGATCGAAGGCGGCGCCGAGCTGCCAGGGCCGGGCGGCCGAGATCGGGTTGTAGAGCGCGATCACGAAGTCGGCGCGCAGCACCGCGTCGAGCCGGGCGGTCACCACCGGCCAGGGCTTCAGGTTATCCGAAAGCGACAGGGCGCAGAAATCGCCGCCCAGCGGCGCGCCGAGCCGGGCGGCGGCGGCCAGCATCGCGGTGATCCCCGGCTCGACCGTGATGGTCAGGTCGCGCCATCCGGGCTCGCCGTGCTCCACCGCCTCGAACACGGCCGAGGCCATGGCAAAAACGCCCGGATCGCCGCCGGACACCACCGCCACCCGCCTCCCGGAGGCGGCAAGCTGCAGGGCGTGGCGGGCGCGGTCCACTTCGACGCGGTTGTCGCTGGCGTGACGGATGAGGTCCGGGCGCTCGGGCACGCGCGCCACGTAGGGAAAGTAGCCGATCAGATCCTGCGCGGCGTCGAGGGCCCGGCGGGCGGACTCGGTCAGCAACCCGGGATCCCCGGGGCCGAGGCCGACCACCGTGACGCTGCCGCTCACGGCCGACGCCCCTCGCCGGGCAGGAGGACCATCGAGAAGTAGGGCGCCTCGTCGTCGGCCTTGTCGGCGAGCATCACCACGCGCTCGCCCGCCATGGTGCCGCGCTCGACATAGACGGCCCGGTTCAGCAGCCCTGCGGCGGTGAGCGCAGCCCGCACCTTCGGCAAGTGCCGGCCGAGCTTCATCAATACGGCGGCGTCGGTGCCGCGCAGGCGCTCGGTGAGCGCGTCCAGCGGCAGCGTGGCCGGCAGGACCGTGAGGATGTCGTCGCCCCAGGTGATCGGCGTGCCGGCCCGGGTCCAGCAGCCCGACATGCCGGTGACGCCCGGCACCACCTCCACGGGGAAGCGGTCCTTGAGGCGCCGCCACAGGTGCATGAACGAACCGTAGAAGAACGGGTCGCCCTCCGACAGGATCGCGACGTCGCGCCCGGCGCCGAGATGGTCGGCGAGCTGGCCGGCTGCGTCGTCGTAGAAGGCGGCCAGCGCCGCCACGTAATCCGGGTGCTCCGGGTGGATCTCGGTGGTGTAGGGGTAGGCGAGGGGCATCTCGCGGGCGGGGTCGCGCAGGATCGCGTCCGCGATGGTGCGGGCATTGCCGCGCCGGCCACGCTTGCAGAAATGCACCAGCACCGGCGCGCGCATCAGAATGCGCTGCGCCTTCACGGTGAGCAGTTCCGGGTCGCCCGGGCCCATGCCGACCCCGTAGAGGGTGCCGGTCACGGCCATCGCGGGGATCTCCTCGACGGGGGCTTCGACGCGCTCGAACCCGTCCATCACTCGACCTCGCTGGCGAGCGCGTTGACCGCCGCCGCGGTCATCGCGCTGCCGCCGCGCCGGCCGTGGACAACCACGAACGGCACCCGGCCGTCCCGGGCCAGGGCATCTTTCGATTCGGCCGCGCCGACGAAGCCCACCGGGATGCCGATCACGGCGGCCGGGGGCGGCACGCCGGCGTCGAGCAGTTCGAGCAGGCGGAACAGGGCGGTGGGGGCGTTGCCGACCGCGACGATGCTGCCCGGCAGGTGCTCCCGCCACAGTTCCATGGCGGCGGCCGAGCGGGTGGTGCCCAGGCTCTTGGCGAGGTCCGGCACGCGCGGATCGCCCAGCGTGCAGATCACCGCGTTCTTGGCGGGCAGCCGCGTCCGGGTGACGCCGTCGGCGACCATCCGGACATCGCACAGGATCGGGGCGCCGGCCTGGAGCGCCGCGACCCCCGCCTCGGCGAACCCATCCGACATCTCCACGTCTACCGGGAGGTCGGTCATGCCGCAGGCATGGATCATCCGGACGACGACGCGCTCGGCCGCACCCGACCAGCGCGCGAGGTCGGCCTCGGCCCGGATCATCGCGAAGGAGCGGGCGTAGATCGCCGCACCGTCACGGATATAGTCGTACCGGGAGGCCGCCTCCGGCTCCGAACCTGCCTGGCGCAGGGCGTTCTGGCTCGCGCTCATGCCGGTCTCTCGTACCTCCCAAATTCCGTCACGGTGTTCCCCGGCGCGAAGGCGGCGGCGAGCCCGACGGTCTTGGCCCTTCCTAACCGCTCCATCACCGCCTCGATAGGGAGGTGCATCGCCGGCTCATCGCCCGGCGCGCCGCCGATGACGGCGCCGTAGAGCCCATCCCGGCCGACCAGGGTCAGGTCGGCCGGGCCCGGCCGGGCGCAGCCCTTGGCACAGCCGGAGACGTGGGCCACGCGGCCCTCCAGGCCGAGTGGCGCGAATATCGTCGCGAGAAGCGCGGCATCCACGAGCGTCGGCGTCGATCCGGAGGCGCAGGCCGGCGCGCCCGTACAGGCGGCGACGCTGCGCCGCGGATCATCGGGGGCGATGATGAAGGTTCGGGCCAGAGCGGTGAGATCGGCGGCGGACGGATCCTGACGCGGCAGCAACACGAAGCCGCGAGCCGGGGACAAGCGGATCTCCCCGGCGCCGAGGCGAGCGGCAAGGTCCACGAGGTGGTCGAGGGCAGCGGCTGTGCAGCGACCGAACGGCGCATCCACGGCGAGCATTGATTGGCCCGGCGCCAAAGATGTGACGCCTGTCAGCGGCGAGAAAGGCGCTCCCTGCGGAAAGACGCTACCGCACCCGCTCTCCCGCATGGGAGGGGGGACTTGCACCTGCATCGCGAGCCGAACGGCATTCTCCACCGCGCCGAACTCATCGGGCGACAGATCGCGCATCCGCCGCCGGCCGGTCCGGGCGAAGGCGTTCAGCAGCGCTGCGACCGCCGCCGGTGCCTCCTCCCGGGTACAGGCGACGAGATCGTGAAGACCGTGCTCCGTGGCGACCGCAATCCCGACATCGCCGGCGGCACAGGGGAACATACGGACATCGCCCTCAGGCACCTCCGCACCCAGGCGCCCTTCGACCACCACCAGCGTCTTGGCCGGCAACCCCGCCACCGCGAGTCCCGCCGCCTCCACGGCACGCGCAAGGGCCGGCACATCGAACGTTTCCGCGGTATCGCGGCCGGCGAGCGGGCTGGTGAGCGTCAGCCGCTGCGGACCGCCATCGCTGCGCGCGTCGCCGAGGCCGGCGGTTTCCAGCAGCCGGGCGAGCGGCGTGCGCGTCGCCTCGGACACGCCGCGGATCTGGAGGTTGGCGCGGGCGGTGAGGTCGAGATGGCCATTGCCGAAGCGACGCGCGCCGTCGGCTACGGCGTGTGCTTGCGCCAGGGTCAGGATCCCGAGGGGTGGATGCACCCGGGCGAGCAGGCCGTCGCCGGTGGGCATCGGGCGGCTGAGCCCCGGGCACCAGCCCCGGCGCGCGGGCGCCTGGGGCAGAACCCTGCGATGGGTGGAGGCGCTCATTCGGCGGCCTCCGGCATCAGCGCGTCGGCCGGCAGCGCGTTGCGCCGGCTGTGCCACAGGCCACGGTCGCGGGCCTCGTCGAACCGCTCCAGGATCGCCCGGGTCGCGGCTGGGTTGGCGGCACGCAGGCGGTCGAAGACGTCGGCATCGGCAATCCAGGCCGCGTAGAGGCGGTCGAAGCCGGCATCGGTCACGGCGTCGCTCGCTGCGGCCAGCACGAACACGGCGTCGAGGCCCTGGGCCAATTCCTGCGCGCCGCGGTAACCGTGGCGGAGCTGGCCCGCGATCCAGCGGGCGTCTGCCAGGCGGCCACCGATCAGCCGGGCTGCATCCTCCCGGGCGGTGCGGGCCTTTGGGCGGTCGGGAACAGAGACGTCGAGGCTGTACAAGGTGGGGCTGGCGCCCTGGAGCGTGGCGGCGGCCGCGAACCCGCCCATGGCGTCCACCGCGGCATCGCCGTCGAACAGGTCGCGCTCGGCCACGTCGAAGGCGTGCAGATAGGCGTCCGCCGCCGCGATCCGGGCGCCGAACTCCGCGTCCGGCCCCTCGCGGTCGCCGTAGGCGTGGCTGCTGGCCGCGAGGTAAGCCCGTCCGAGATCGGCCCGGACGTCCCAGGCGGCGTCGAGGGCGGTGGCGGCCGTGCCGGCGCCGTAGCGACCCGGTGCCGCGCCGTAGACCCGGGCGGTCGTCTCACCACGGCGGCGCGCGCCGGCCAGGGGATTCTCACAATCCTCCTCGTCCCGTTCGGCCACCGCACGGGCGGCGCGATCGAGCAGCGCCAGCGTATCCGGGAAGGTGTCGCGGAACGCGCCCGAGACGCGGACCGTCACGTCGATGCGCGGCCGGTCGAGCATCGCCAGCGGCAGCACCTCGAAGCCGGTGACCCGTGTGCTGGCATGGTCCCAGACCGGCCGGACGCCCATCAGCGCCAGGGCGTGGGCGACGTCCTCGCCTCCGGTGCGCAGGGTCGGCGACGCCCAGAGATCCATGACGATCCGGGCCGGGTACTCGCCCTCGTCCTGGAGGTAGCGCGTCACCACGGAGGCGGCGGCCTTCTCGCCCAGCAGCGCAGCGGCGCGGCTCGGGATCGCCCGCGGGTCGAGGGTCGCGAGGTTGCGCCCGGTGGGCAGCACGTCGGCACGGCCGCGGGACGGCGAGCCCGAGGGGCCCGGGGGCACGAAGCGGCCGTCCAGCGCCGCCAGAAGGCCAGCCCGCTCACCGGCGGCGCTCGCCAGGACCGTCTCCCGTGCATCGGCCGGGGCGCGTCCGAAGACGTGAAGCCCGTCGCGGAACGTCGTCTCGCCAAGATCGCAGAGATGGGCGTCGAGGCGGGTGAGCGCCTCGTCCATGGGCGTGTCCGGCCCGATCCCGGCGCCCGACAGCAGCCCCGCGGCGTCCGCATCGTCAAGGATCGCGGTGGCGATCAGTCCGGCCCGGCGCGGATCGAGCACGCTGGCGGCGGAATACTCCTCCACCAGCTCGCGCAGGCGCGCGGCCTCCGGCGAGAGGGCGTGCACCTCGGTATCGGGGGTGAGATGGCCGAGGGCGATCCCGCCCAACCGGCGCTTGAGCGGCGCGGCCTCGCCCGGATCGTCGACGATGAACGGGTAGATGACCGGCAATCCGCCGACGCAGAGCGCTGGGAAGCAATCCGGCGAGAGCGCCACCGCCTTGCCTGGCAGCCACTCGGTGGTGCCATGGGTTCCGAGCTGCACCAGCGCGTCGAAACGCTGCCGGAGCCCGAGGTGGAACGCCAAGTAGGCGTGGGTCGGGACGCGCTCCGGATCGTGGTAGCCGGTCTTCCGATCCGGGTCGCGGCCGCGGTCGGGTTGGAGGAAGAGCGCGATGTGTCCGCCCGCCATCCCAAAGGCGTCGGTGTTCGCACCCCGGCCCGCGAAACATGCGACGTGCTCCCCCTCCCGCACGGGAGAGGGGACCGGCGATGCGATCGGCCGCGCGCGTATCCGGTCGGCTGCGGTGAGCGGAGGGGCAGCCGCATCCGCCGTGACCATCCGGAACCGGAAAAGACCACCGCGGCACGTCGGGTCGTCCGCTGGCTCGCCCCAGGCAGCCGTCAGCGCTTCACGCTGCGCCGCCGGCAATCCGGCGAGCCAAGCGACATAATCCCCCAGCGGTACCGCGAAGCCCGCCTCGCCCTCGGTGAGCGCCTGCATCAGTGCAGCCGGCTCGGGCGGCAAACCGGTCGCGTAACCCGACCCGGCAAGATCAGAGAAAATCGCGCGGGCGCTTTCGGGCGTGTCGAGGCCGACCGCGAAGCCGGCCCGGCCGCCACGGGCGGGATAATCGGACAGGACGACGGCCACCCGCCGCTCGGCCCGGGGGAGGGCGGCGAGACGCAGCCAACCCGCCGCCCGTTCGGCCAAGGCTTCGATGCCGGCCGGATACGGAACCGCCCGGCGCTCGGCGAAGCCGGCGACCTCGGCGGCCTCTTCCTTGAACGAGATCGGAAAGCCGGAGAGTCGGCCATCGAATTCCGGCAGGGCGACCTGCATCGCGAGGTCCGCAGCCCCGAGGCCGCGCGCCGAGGCTTCCCAGGCCGCCTGGGGCGAGCCGACCGTGTAGGCCTGAAGCACCGGGCAATCGGCGCCGTCGAGGACGAAATCGATCCCGTCCTCCCGCGCCGAGAAGGCGGTGGCGGCGATCACCAGATCCGGTTTGCGGGCGCGCACGGCCTCGGCCACCGCCCGGGCCGCCTCCGGCTCCTTCAGGCTCGACACCGCCATCGCCAAGACGCCGATCCCGCGGGCGCGCAGGGCCGCGACCAGGGTGACGAACGGCGCGGTGTCGCCGCCCAGCACCGCGGAGCGGTAGACCAGGAGCAGGGCCAAGGGCGCCTTGGTTGCCCGCATGTCGGCCAGCGGCACTGCGGTCTCGGCCGCCGCGACGGCGACACCCAGGGGCAGCGCGCCACAGCCCGGGCACCAGGGAAACCCCCGCGGCAGCGGCTGAGGCGGCTCGACCGTGCCTCCCGCGCCGACCCGGACGGCCAGGAGGCGCAGCATCCGCCGCAGGTTCTCCGGGCCGCCGGCGCGAAAATAGCGGTCGAGCCGCTCGGCCAGATCCGGGTCGGTGGAGAAGCCGGCAAGGCGCGGGTCCGGCCGGTCGTCGCCCGGCAGCACCGCCAGCACGACACCGTGCGCCCGCGCCGCGGCGGCACAGCGCTCGATGCCGTAGCGCCAGTAATCCAACCCGCCGAGGCAGCGGATCACGACGAGCTTCGCGCGGGCGACCACGCGCTCGACGTAGAGATCCACCGACATCGGGTGCCGGAGCTTGGCGAGCTTTGCGAGCCGCAGGCTCGGCAGCCCGGGCTCGCCGGCATGGGCCTGCCCGATGCCCGCGAGGTCGCTGTCGGTGAACGAGAGCACGACGAGGTCGCCCGGCTCCTGCCCGAGATCCACCGCCGCCTCGCCCTCGTCGAGGGAGACCGTATCGATGCGGACGAGATGCATGGCGCGCTTCCTAGGCCCCGCCAGATCGGGCGCGCGCGCAGAGTCTCAGCAAGGGAGCGCGCGCGATCGCGATCATCCCGCGAGCGCCGCGGCGACGGCGCCCTGGTCGAAGCCCTTCAGGCCGATCACCACCAGGCGACCGTCCCGGTTCTCGCCCGCCCGCCAGGGCCGGTCGAAATGGTGGGCCACGCGCCGGCCGACGCCCTGCACCACGAGGCGCATGGCCTTGCCCTCGACCTCGGCGAAGCCCTTGATCCGCAGCACACCCGCGGCCTCGGCAGCCTTCTCGACGCGGGCCGCGAGGTTGCCGGCCGTGACGGCCGGGCGGATCGGCAGGGCTACGGTCTCGAAGTCGTCGTGGTCGTGGTCCTCGCCGTCGCCGTGATGCGAGGGGCGGGCGTCGAGGTCGTCCTCGGCCGCGGCGCCGAGCCCGAGCAGCACCAGCGGGTCGATGGCGCCGTTCTCGGTCTCCACCACCTTCACGGCGCGGGGCAGGTGAGCCTCGACCTCGGCGCGAACCCGGGCGCGGGTCTCGGCGTCGAGCAGGTCGGACTTGTTGAGCACGACGAGGTCGGCACAGAGGAGCTGGTCCTCGAACACCTCCTCCAGCGGGTTGTCGTGGTCGACCGCCGTGTCGGCGGCGCGCTGGGCGGCCAGGGCCTCGGGATCCTCCGCGAAGGCGCCCGCGGCCACGGCCGGCCCGTCCACCACGGCGACGACGCCGTCGACGGTGACCCGCGAGCGGATGGCCGGCCACTGGAACGCCTGGACCAGCGGCTTCGGCAGGGCGAGGCCGGAGGTCTCGATCAGGATGTGCTCCGGCGGCTCGGCGCGACCGAGCAGGCTCTCGAGCGCCGGCACGAAGTCGTCGGCGACCGTGCAGCAGATGCAGCCGTTCGGCAGCTCCACGATGGAGTCCTCGGTGCAGCCCTCGACGCCGCAGGCGGCCAGGAACGACTTGTCGAAGCCGACATCACCGAACTCGTTGACCAGGATCGCCAGGCGGCGGCCCTTGGCGTTCTCGATGACGTGGCGGACCAGCGTCGTCTTGCCGGCCCCCAGGAAGCCGGTGACGATGGTGCAGGGGATCTTGGTCACGATGGTCATTCCGCAGCCTCCAAGGTGCCGGCCGGAAGCGGGCGGGGATCGGGAAAGGGCGGGATGCGGGCGATCACGCCGGTCTTGAATGCGGCAGGGCGCTCCCGCCAGGGCACGATGCCGTCCGGCGTCGCCGCGTAAGCGGCCAGCCCGTCCAGGATGGTCGCCGCCGACTCGGACGGGTCCATATCGCCGTAGACGTAGGTCCAGCGGGTCTCGGACACGACCGCCACGGAACAGGGCCGCTTGCACACCGACAGGCACTCGACCCCCTCGATCCGCAGCTGCCCGGACGTGTTGCGCGCGCGCAGGGCCTCGAGCAGGCGCGCGCCGGCCCGGGGCCCGTCCGGATCGTCGCCCGGGCGGCGACAGGTCGTACAAACGTAAAGGACGGTCTCAGGCATGACGGCCTCAGGCATGCACCGTCCCGCGTGCGTTTCCACGGCCGAAAGCCTGCCAGGCCCAGCCGAAGCCGAGGCCGATCAGCATCCAGAAGACGAAGCTGATCGCCAGCGAGCGCGCCACGAACTGCGCCGCGAGTGCCGCGGGAAGCTCCGAGGACACCTCCGCAGCCTGCGGCGCACCGGCGACGTGCGGCGCCACGATCAGCACGAGGCCGCCCAGGATCGCGATCAGCGAGCGCCGGACCGTGATCAGGTACAGGCCCATCCCGGTGGCGGCGGCGGTCATCACCCACCAGGCCTGACGGGCGGCGAGCGGTGCCGCCTCGCTGCCCGGCAATTCCGGCGGCAATCCCAGGCCCGGGGCCAGAGCGACGCTGGCGAAGCCCGCGATCGCGAACGCGACACCGACCTGCCGCGTCGGCTCACGGCCGCAGGCCAAGATCACCGCACCGAGCAGGAGGGCGTAGCCGACCCCGCCCACGAGCGTCGCCAGAGCGGTGAAGGCCATCCGGGGCAACCCCTCGCCGGGCTGCCACTCGGGTGCGGCGTCCGGTGTGCCATGATCGTGCCCCGCATGAGCCAGCACGACCTGAGCCGACATGATCGGGAGCCTGCGCTCGGCCTGGTGCGTCTGCTTGGTCTCATAGCGCTCGGCCGCCACGATCAGCGGCGACGTCAGCGTCAACTCGAGGCCGGTCACGACGGCGGCCGCGAGGAAGCCGGCGGCCAGGGCCGCCGACAGAAGCCGGATGATCATCCCTGCGCCAGGGGCGTCAGTGGCAGGGGAAGTTCTGGGTATGCCGGAAATCGTGCGCGGCGTTGTGCAGCGCGATCGCCGGCGAGAAGCCCGCCATGAACAGGAGGCCGAGGCCCAGGAAGGCCGCGAGCGCGACGGCAACCGGACGCTCTCCGGCGCGGGTGCCGGTGGCGATGGGGGCGAGGGTCGAGGTGGTCATCAACATGTCTCCAACCGCCCCACCGGCGGCATTGCGGGATCTCATCGTGACGGCAGGTCTCCTGGCTCGCGGCTCGGCGCGCCTGCCGCCTTCCCGGATCGCTCCGGTGGCCTACTGGCAGACGCTCGCCGCTCACAGTTGCGGGGGCAGCCGCGGTTTCGAGGTTCGTACCCCTCACCGCATTCCCTTTTCACCCCGTCTCCGGGGCACCGTCACGCCATCGTTGTAGACGCATGACAGCTCTCGCACAACGGAGGCCCGGCGGAATCGTTTCGGACTCTTGGGGTACGGCACGGATATGCGGGTCGGGCGGTGGCCGTGAGTGTCGAAACGCATCGGCGGGACGGACTTCGACGCGTCGCGACCGCCGTCGGCGCTTGGCCCGCGGCACCGGCGCCGTGTAACGGCCGGCGTGGACGATTCCGGCCCATGTCCGATTCTCGAACCCTTGAGCGTTGATGTCGATGCGTACCTTGTCGCTGGCCCTCGTCGTCCTGGCGGCCACGTCCCTTCCGGTCCGGTCCGACGACAGCACCGCCGCGCTCATCGCCGGGGGGCTCGTCCTGGAAAAGGCCGACACGATCGCCCTCGCGGCCGAGGATCTGTACCTCTCCGAGCAGGCCGTGCAGATCGACTATCGGTTCCGCAACCTGACCGATTCCGACATCGTGACCACGATCGCGTTCCCAATGCCCGACATCACCGGCGACTCCGAGATGCTGGTTTCGCTCCCCGATCCGGCGCACGACAACTTCCTGAAGTTCCAGTCCGCGGTCGATGGCGAGCCTGTCGAATCGCAGGTCGAGCAGCGGGCGTTCCTGATGCGGAGCGATACACCGCCCGTGGAGATCACCGCTCGGCTCAAGGCGCTGGGGATCCCGCTCGTGCCAACCACCGCGGCGACGGAAGCGGCCCTGCGCCGCCTCGGCGAGCGCCAGCGGCGCGACCTGATCGCGGCCGGCATCCTGGAGCGGCAGGAGCACAAGGACGGGACGATCGCGGATGCCCCGCTCTGGACATTGAAGTCGAAATTCTGGCGCCGGCAGGTCTTTCCCGCCGGGCGCGAGATCGCGGTGCGCCAGAGCTACGTCCCGAGCCTCGGCGGTCTCGCGAGCCTGTCCTACGGCGGGCCGAACCTCGACCCGGCGCAGAAGGCGCACTACGCGACCCGATATTGCACGGACCCGACCTTCGAGCGGGTGGCCCAGGCCCTGTACCGGCGGTCGAGCGCCGACGGCAGCCGGGCGTTCCAGGCCTACGAACGGTCCCTCTCCCACGTGATCAGCTCCGGCGGCAACTGGGCTGGCCCGATCGGCCAGTTCAAGCTGGTCGTGGACAAGGGGGATCCTACGACCCTGGTCTCGTTCTGCGGGGCCAACGTGAAGAAGACCGGCCCGACGACCTTCGAGACGGTGATGAGGGACTTCGTCCCGCAGCGCGATATCGAGATCCTGCTGCTCAAGACCAAGACGGGAGAATGAATCGGTCGGGCGCCCTCGCGGTGCGCCCATGGGCTTGACGCGTCGGGTTCGATACGGGCACCGCCGGGCGCGCCCTCCGGCCCCGACCTCGGCGCGTTTGGTCCAGCCCGCCTCGGAGACACGATGGCCCCGGAAGACGCCCCGACATCCGCCCTCGTCGATCTCGCGTCCGGCCGCGCCCCGCAGCGCGTTGTCGAGGCGGATAGGACCTGGCTGGACCTCGACCTCGGCGGCCGCTTCCCGGTCCGGTCCGTTGTCGGGATCCCGTGCGGGGAGGGCGGTTCGGTCGCGGAGGGCGCCATCCTGTTCTCGCAGGACGGCGTGACGTGGTCCGCACCGGGCATCGCGTCCCGTCCGGTCGAGTCGGAGGCCGGCACGGTCGTCATTGAGGCCGACGAGCGCGCCTGGACGCGTTCCGTCCGCGTCGCGATGCCGGCCTCGATGCCGAACGTCACGGTCCGGGTCATGTGCGAGGAGGCGGCGTTCGACCTGATCGCCCTGCGGGCCATGCTGGGCCTCGACGTGACGCTCCTGAACGAGAAGCCCGGCGCCAACGCCTTCACCGCCTATACCCTGGAGAGCAATCCGGGTCGCACGAGCGGCGCCCTCGTGGGCGTGGCGGTGTTCCAGAACGGCGCCTTCGGCAACTGCTTGATCCAGTACATCATCGCCCTGTCGGTCGCGAAGGCGCTGAACCTGAAATACGTGGCGGTTCCGAAGTTCGACCGCAGCAAAGTCATCTTCCTGACCGAGCGGCTGACTTGTGACGGCATCACCTTCCTGCCTCCGGACGAGCCGCTGCCGACCGACGGGTACTTCCTGTCCGGCCTGTTCTTCGATCCGACGCAGTTCCAGCGGCAGGTGAGCCTCGACGCGCCGCCGGATTCACGGGCGATCATCCAGGGGATGATCCGCCCCCTGTTCAACGGCCTGCCGGCGACGGTCCCGCCCAAGCCCGACGACCAGCTCCTGATCCACATCCGCTCGGGCGACATCTTCAGCACCTGGGTCGACCCGCATTATCCCCAGCCGCCCTTCGCGTTCTACCGCATGGTGATCGACCGGCTGCTCGGCGAGGGCCGCATCCGCTCGATCAAGCTGGTCTTCGAGAACCGGCTGAACCCGGTGATCGCCGCGGTCGAGGCCTATGCGCAGGGTCTCGGATTGCCGGTGGAGACGCAGAGCGAGTCGCTGATCGCCGACGTCACGGCCTTGGTCAACGGCCGCTACCTCGTGTTCGGCCTGGGGACCTTCGGCCCGGCGATCTGCCACCTGTCCGAGCGGGTCGAGCAGGTCTTCTACTTCGCGTCCAACTGGCCGCAGATCTTCCGGGGTATTCCGTCGATCGACCGGGTCATCGAGGTCCGGGACTTGGAGGAGCGCTATATCAAGGTCGGCGCGTGGCAGAACACCGACGCGCAGCGCCGAATGATGATCGAGTACCCGGCCGAGGCGCTGGCCTTCGACGACGCCGCCTGAGGATCAGGGCTTGTCCTCACGGTGCTCGACGGGGTCCGCGGTCGCCCCGCGCGCCTGTACGGCATCCCGGTACAGGCGCTCGACGTCCCGCTTGAACGCGGCCCGGGAATCGTCCCGCGAGTAGAACATGTGGCCGCCGGGGTAGACCGCGAGGCTGACCCGCCCGGCGCCGTAGGCCGGCACCTGCGCGAGCAGGAGCTTCGAGGCGTAGTAGGGCGTCACGAGATCGGTGAAGCCGTGGGCGACCAGCACCCTGAGCCGGCCGTCCAGCGCCAGCACGCCCTTCAGGTTCGATAGCGCCTCCGGGGCCTGCCGGCCCGAGCCCCAGGTCCAACCGCGGTTCACGGCGTTGTTCAGCAGCTCGTAGCGCATGTTCGGCACCGGCCACTTCAACGTGCGCGCGTAGAGGTCGAGCATCGCGCTGGTCAGCGGCGCCTGGAGCGCAGTAAGCTGGGGATCCTCGAAGCCCGATTGTGCGGCGTCCGGGTTCGGGTCCCAGCCCGTGATGCCGGTGTCGTAGGCGCTGGTGACGCGCTGCTCCGCCCGGTCGAACTCGCGCTGAACGCTGCGGGTGGACAGGCGCGCCGCCTGCGCTTTCACGAAGGCTGCGTCGAACCCGGTGAAGGCCGCGACCTTGTCGGTCATGCGCGCAACGGCGGCCTTGTCGCCGGGGCCCTTGAGCAGGTCGGCGAGATAGGGGCCCACCGCGTAGGCCTCGGCATCGCCGAGCAAAGCCGGGCTCGGCGCCGTGCCGGCCCGTTCGAGGGCGCCGGCCGCCAGGGACGGCAGCTTCAGTACGTAGCCCCAGGGATTGGCCCGCGGCGTCTCGAGCCAGCCGAAATCCAGCACCGGCGACAGCAGCACCAGCCCGGACAGGCCGACACCGATATCCTCCTGCAGCTTCTCGGTGATCAGCGGCCCGCGGAAGCCACCGTAGCTCTCGCCGACGAAGAACTTCGGGCTCGCCATGCGGTCGTTGACCCGCAGGTAGCGGGCGATGACGGCCGCGAGCGTGGCGGCGTCGCTGTCGATGCTCCAGTAACTCTTGCCGTTTCCGTCCGCGGCCCGGCTGTAGCCGGTGCCCACCGGATCGATGAAGACGAGGTCGGTGAAGTCGAGCCAGGTGCCGTCGTTGGGCGTCAGCGCCACCGGTTGCGATGGGCTGATGCTGGCGCCGCCGGTGGGCAGGCGCCACGGCCCGATCGCCCCGATATTCAGGTAGGCGGACGCCGCCCCGGGGCCGCCGTTGACCGCGAAGGTGACGGGTCGCTGGCGTCCGGCCTCCGGGGCCATCGTGTAGGCGACGTAGGCCACCTCGGCCTGAAGCTTCCCGGCCTCGTCGACGAGCGGCAAGCTGCCGGCCGTGGCGGTGAAGTCGAGGGTCCGGCCGTCGGGGAGCGTCACGCTCTGGCGCGTGGTCGAATCCGGAGGAAGGCGCCGGCCCTCCGGCCCGCGAGGCGCTGGCTTGGCCTCCGCTTGAGGGCCGGGATGGTGTGCGTCCTGCGCGTGGAGTGGCAGCGGCGCCGTCAGGATGAGGACGAGCGCGGTATGCGCGAGACGTTTGCGGAGGAGCACGGTCAAGCCTTCTTGTTCCAGCGGCCCGAATCGTCCTGCTGCCAGTAGGCGACGGTATGGCCCGCCTCCTTGGCCTGGCGCCACTGCTCGCGGGCGCGCAGCAGGGCGTCCTGGTCGGTCCCGTCGAACAGGATGCAGATCCGTTCGTAGCTCTCTGCGTCCGGCGGCAGGTCGGCGCCCTCCACCAAAAATCGGATGGAGGCGGTGTTGGGGTTCACGTCGCGCAAGGTGAGTACCACCGGCTGCCCGGCCGCGTCGGGATCACGGTCGGTGCCGTGGGGCAGAAAGCTCTCGTCGGAATAGGTCCATAGGTGGTCGTCGAGGGCTTGAAGCCGCTCCTCGGTGGCCGCCTGGATCGCGGCCTGCCAGCCCCGGCCGAGCGAGCGCTCGACGAGGTTCGGCAGCACCTTCTCCAGGGGCTGGCGCTGCATGTGGTAGAACAGGATCTCGGTCACGATCCGACCGATATAGGGTTCGGGGCCCAGGCGCGAGCAGCGGCGCGGAGCCGCGCCCCGGCGCTCAGACCAGCCGGCTCTGCTCGATCGCCGCGCCGACGAACCCCTTGAACAGCGGGTGCGGCTCGAACGGGCGAGACTTCAGCTCCGGGTGGAACTGCACGCCGATGAACCACGGGTGCCCGACATGCTCGACGGTCTCGGGCAGGAGCCCGTCCGGCGAGAGGCCGGAGAAGCGCAGGCCCTTCGCCTCCAGCCGCTCGCGGTAGGCCATGTTGACCTCGTAGCGGTGGCGGTGCCGCTCCGAGATCCGCTCCGACCCGTAGATCTTGGCGATCTTCGAATCGGGGTCGAGCTGTGCGTCGTAGGCCCCGAGCCGCATTGTGCCGCCGAGATCGCCGACCGCCGCGCGGCGCTCCAGCTCGTTGCCGCGCAGCCACTCGGTCAGCAGACCGACCACCGGTTCGGAGGTCTCGCCGAACTCGGTGGAGTTGGCGTTCGGCACCCCGGCCAGCGAGCGGGCGGCCTCGATCACCGCCATCTGCATGCCGAAGCAGATCCCGAAATACGGGATGCGCTTCTCGCGGGCATAGCGGGCCGCCCGGATCTTGCCCTCTGCCCCGCGCTGGCCGAAGCCGCCGGGCACCAGGATGCCGTTCAGGCCTTCGAGGAACGGCGCGGGATCCTCGCGCTCGAACACCTCGGCCTCGATCCATTCGAGGTTGACCTTCACCCGGTGGCTGATGCCGCCGTGGATCAGAGCCTCGGTGAGCGACTTGTAGGCGTCCTTTAGCCCTGTGTACTTGCCCACGATGGCGATGGAGACCTCGCCCTCGGGGTTGCGCACCCGGTCGGAGATGGTGGTCCAGCGGCCGAGATCCGGCTCCTCGCCGTGCTCCAGGCCGAAATGGCCGAGCACCTCCCGGTCGAGCCCGGCCTTCCGGTAGGAAAGCGGCACCTCGTAGATCGAGGCCACGTCGAGCGCCTCGATCACCGCGGTCTCGCGGACGTTGCAGAACAACGCGAGCTTGCGCCGCTCCTCGATCGGGATCGGCCGGTCGCAACGGCAGAGCAGGATGTCGGGCTGGATGCCGATCGAGCGCAGCTCCTTCACGGAGTGCTGGGTCGGCTTGGTCTTCAATTCGCCCGCCGACGGGATGTAGGGCAGCAGCGTCAGGTGGACGTACGCACAGGTGCCGCGGGGCAGTTCCTGGCCGAGCTGGCGGATCGCCTCGAAGAACGGCAGCCCCTCGATGTCGCCGACCGTGCCGCCGATCTCGACCAGCACGAAGTCGAACGTGTCGTTGCCGTCGAGGACGAAATCCTTGATCGCGTTGGTGACGTGCGGAATCACCTGGATGGTGGCGCCGAGATAGTCGCCGCGCCGCTCCTTGGCGATGATGTCCTGGTAGATCCGGCCGGTGGTGATGTTGTCGGCCCGGCTCGCCGGCACGCCGGTAAAGCGCTCGTAATGGCCAAGATCCAGGTCGGTCTCGGCGCCGTCGTCGGTGACGAACACCTCGCCGTGCTGGGTCGGGCTCATCGTGCCCGGATCGACGTTCAGGTAGGGGTCGAGCTTGCGCATCCGCACCCGGTAACCCCGGGCCTGGAGTACGGCGGCCAGCGCCGCCGAGGCGAGTCCCTTACCGAGGGAGGAAACCACGCCGCCGGTGATGAAAACGTACCGCGTCATGGGCCTCGGTCCATACAGAAAGCGCTGGCCTTTGCCAAACGGCAAGCCTGCCGGCGATGGAATGGTTGGGGATCAGGCGGGCAACGGGAACGGCCCGCCAGGGCGGACCGGAGCTGAGCCGAATCGTCGGCCCACGCTCATCCGCCGCCTGACCTCTTGCGGCTCACGGGGCCGGTTGTCACGCGCGTCCAGTGCCGACCCGGTATCCGTTTCGGCCATGCGCCGCGTCAGCGCGACTGCGGCGCCTCGGGCACGGCCGGCTGGGCCGGCGCGGTCGCGGGGGCCCGGTCCTGCTGCTGGCGCAGGGTGTCGAGCAGGTTGTCGGCTCCGGTCGGCTGCTTGGCCGGCTGGCCGGCGGGCGAGGACGCGCCGGTGTCGAGGATCGACTTCGGCGCCGCCGAACGGTGCGACATCACGGCGAGCAGCATGCTGGTGGCGAAGAACAGGGCGGCCAGGATCGCAGTCGCGCGGGTCAGGGCGTTGGCCTGGCCGCGGCCGGTCATGAAGCCGGCGACGCCACCCCCGCCGCCACCGCCGAGCCCGAGGCCGCCCTCAGAACGCTGCAGCAGCACGACGCCGATTAGCGCGAGCACGATGATGAGGTGGACGACGATCAGGACGGTCTGCATCGGTGTTCCGGAATCTGGTTCGGCTTCGCGCGCCGGTCCCGAGGAGGCGATCCGGCGACGGGCGGCCGGTGCCAGGCGTTCGAGGAGCCAAGCACTCGAAGTGCCAGGCATTCGAGGTGTCAGGCATTCGACTTGGCGCGCCGGTCGCAAATCTGCGTCGGCCATACACCACTCGCTGGCCGCCGCCAACTTGACGATCGGCCCCCGGTTGTTCCCGGTCGGCCTCGCGTCCGGGGTCGGACCGTGTTCTGACGGGCGGGAAGGCGGCTCATCGAACGCGCCGCCCCGCCCGGGAGCCTCGCCATGACCATCTCACGCCGTTCGGCGCTCGCCGCCGCGTTCGCCGCGCCGATCCTGATCCACGCGCCGCCGGGGTTCGCCGCCGGAACGGAAGCCTCCGCCCAGACCGCCGAGGTCGAGGCGGCGGTGGATGCCTTGACCAAGGCCCTGCTCGCGGCGGACGGCACCGCCCTCGATGCCCTCACCCTCGATGGCTTGAGCTACGGCCATTCGAGCGGCGTTGTGCAGGACAAGGCGGCCTTCGTCGGCGCGCTGACCAGCGGCGCCTCGCGCTTCCCCAGCATCACGCTGTCGGACCGCTCGGCCTCGGTGATCGGGGAGGACGCGATCGTCCGGCACGTCTTCACCGGCGAAACCGTCTCGGGTGGCAAGACCTCGCCGGTCCATATCGGGGTGCTGCAGGTCTGGCACCGGGACGGCGGCCGCTGGCGCCTGATGGCCCGCCAGGCGTTCAAGCTCTGACGCGCGACCAGTTCGCCGCTCAGTAGCGCGACGGGACGAGCATCTCCGGCGGGGTCGGCGTGCGGATGTAATCCGCGTGGCGAACCCGCTCGGGCAGGTGAACCGGCGGATGCTCGACGTCCTGGTAGGGGATCTGTTCGAGCAGGTGGCTGATGCAGTTGAGGCGGGCGCGCTTCTTGTCCACAGCCTCGATGACCCACCAGGGCGCCTCGGGGATGTGGGTGCGGGTCAGCATGTCTTCCTTGGCGCGGGTGTAGTCCTCCCAACGCCGGCGGGATTCGACATCCATCGGCGACAGCTTCCACTGCTTCAACGGGTCGGCGATGCGCATGTGGAAGCGCAGGGCCTGCTCCTCGTCGGTGATCGAGAACCAGTATTTCAGCAGCACGATGCCGGAGCGCACCAGCATGCGCTCGAACTCGGGCACCGAGCGGAAGAACTCCTCGACGTCGGCATCGGAGCAGAAGCCCATGACGCGCTCGACGCCGGCGCGGTTGTACCAGGAGCGGTCGAACAGAACGATCTCGCCGCCGGCCGGCAGGTGGCTGACGTAGCGCTGGAAGTACCATTGCGTGCGCTCGCGCTCGCTCGGCGCCGGCAGCGCCGCGACCCGGCAGACGCGCGGGTTGAGGCGCTGGGTGATCCGCTTGATCACGCCGCCCTTGCCGGCCGAATCGCGCCCCTCGAACAGGACCACGACGCGTAGCTTGCTGTGCTGGACCCAGTCCTGCAGGCGGACCAGTTCATGTTGGAGGCGCAGCAGCTCCCGGAAATAGAAGCGGCGGTCGCTGCCGGAGCCGGTCCCGCCCTCGAGGCTGTCGAGGCGGTCGTCCTCGAGCCCGAGCTCCATCTCCTCGTCGTAGCTGTCCAGGATCTCGCGGCGGATCATGTCCACCATCGAGGGGTCGGCGCGGTCGTGGTCGATGGTCATGGCAGGCTTCGCGATCGGGTGTCGTCACGCCCCACAAAGCAGGATCGTGTGACAGTCCCGAGACCCTGACGAAGGCTTTGCCCGAGACTCCCGCCCGAGACCCCGCCCGCGCCTCAGGCGTAGGCGCCGCAGATCCCCAGGAAGTCCTCGGCCACGAGGCTCGCGCCGCCCACTAGGGCGCCGTCGACGTTCTCCACCGCCATCAGCTCGCGGGCGTTGCTGGGCTTCACGGAGCCGCCGTAAAGGATGCGGATCCGGTGCGCCTCGTCGCCGACGAGCTTGTCCAGCATCTCCCGCAGAGACGCGTGGACCTCGGCGATGTCGCGGGGCGTCGGGGTCCGGCCGGAGCCGATCGCCCAGACCGGCTCGTAGGCGATCACAGTGTCGGCCGCGGTGGCGCCCTTGGGCAAGCCGATGGCCAGCTGTGCGCGCACGATATCGAGGGCGCGCCCTTGCTCGCGCTCCTCGATGGTCTCGCCGACGCAGATGATGCCGCTCAAGCCGGCGCGGCGGGCGCCGAGCGCCTTGGCGTGGACGCCGTCATCCGTCTCGTGATGGTAGGCCCGGCGCTCGGAATGGCCGACGATCACGTATTTCGCGCCGAGGTCCGCCAGCATCTCCGCCGAGATCGATCCCGTGAAGGCGCCGCTCGGCCGGGCGTGCAGGTTCTGGCCGCCGATGACGATCGGCGAGCCGGCGGCCGCGGCCACGCAGGAGCCGATCAGCGTCGCGGGCGGGCAGATCAGCACCTCGACGCGGGATGCCAGGTCCGGCGTGAGACCGTCCCGGATCGCCTCGACCACTTTGATCGATGCCCGGGTCCCGTTCATCTTCCAGTTGCCGGCGACCAGCGGTTTCCGCCCCGTCTGCGACATCCCTAGCCCTCACCTCGTCCCCGCGCCGCCACGGTATTCCGGGGTCGGCGGGGCCTACCAGAGCGAGCTTGGGCGCGCAAACCGTCCGAATGGGTGAGCCTTTGCCTGTGGGCGCGAATGGTCTATCGCGGTCGGCTTTCAGGGATGGCACCGGCCCGGCGACGGGTCGACGGCCGAAGGTATCCGATCACAGATCATGCTTCAGGGCATCCGCAACGCCAGCCAGCATTGGCTTGGCAAGATCGTCTTGACGATCATCTTCACCCTGCTGATCGCGGGCGTCGGGATCTTCGGCGTGGAGGAATTCTTCCGCGGCGGCTCCAGCAGCAACGTCGCGACGGTGGGCAGCACGCCGATCACCGCCGAGCAGGTGCGCCAGGCCTACCAGAACCAGCTGCAGCGCTATCAGACGCAGCTGAAGCGTGCGCTCACCCCGGACCAGGCGCGGATGCTCGGCCTCGACCGGCAGGTAATGTCGCAGCTGATCACCGAGGCGGCCCTCGACCAAAAGACGCACGATCTCGGTCTCGGGGTGCCGGACGCCTCGGTGATCCGGGCGATCCACGACGAGAAGAGCTTCCAGAACGCCCAGGGCCAGTTCGAGCCGCAGCTGTTCTACCAGACCCTCCAGCGGGCGGGCCTGAACGAGGGCCTGTTCGTGCGCGAGCAGCGCTCCGTGATCGCGCGGCTGCAGCTCGCCGAGGCCGTGTCGTCCGATCTGCACGTGCCGGCGGCGATGCGCGAGGCGGTCCACCGCTACACCACCGAGCGCCGCTCTGCGGCCTACCTGATGCTGACCCCGTCCGTTGCCGGAGAGATCCCGGCCCCGACCGAGGACGCATTGAAGGCCTGGTACGAGGCCAACAAGTCCGGTTTCCGGGCGCCGGAATTCCGGACCGCGACCCTGCTGGTGGTCGATCCCGAGGCGATGGCCAAGCCGGAGGCGATCACCGATGCGGACGCCAAGGCCGCATACGAGCTGAACAAGGGCCGCTACGGCAGCCCGGAGAAGCGCACGATCCAGCAGGTCGTGTTTCCGGATGCCACCGCGGCCGAGACCGCCCGCAAGGCGATCGAGGACGGCTCGAAGACCTTCGAGGCCGTGGCCGAGGAACGCAGCACCGGCGGCACCGACCTGACGCTCGGCACGCTGACCAAGGCCGAATTGTTCGACAAGGTGGTGGCGGATGCCGCCTTCGCGCTGCCCGAGGGCGGCGTGAGCCAGCCGGTCCAGGGCCGCTTCGGCACCGTGCTGCTGCGGGTGACCAAGATCGAGCCCGGCACGGTCAAGCCGTTCGCCGAGGTCGAGGGCGAGATCCGCAAGGGCCTGGCGCTCAGCCGTGCCCGGGACGCCATGGAGACGACCCGCGACGCCATCGAGGACCAGCGCGCCAGCGCCAAGCCGCTCGCCGACATCGCCGCCGAGCGCGGGCTGAAGCTCGTGACCGTCAAGGCGGTGGATCCCCAGGGCAAGGGCCCGGACGGCCAGCGCGTCGCCGACATCCCCGACCCGGACACCACCCTGCCGGCCCTGTTCCGGGCCGAGATCGGCGGCGACAACGAGCCGCTGCGCACCAAGTCCGGCGGCTACGTCTGGTACGACGTAACCGGCATCGACGCCGCGCACGACAAGCCGCTGGACGAGGTCCGGGACGGCGTGAAGGCCGGCTGGACCACCGCCGAGATCGCCAAGCGGCTCCAGGCCAAGGGCCGGGAGCTGGCGGAGAAGCTCAACGGCGGCGCGACCATCGAGGCGGTCGCCCAGGAGGTCGGCGTCAACACGCAGGAGGCGCAGGACCTTGCCCGCAACCAGGCCAAGGACATGCTAACCGCCGACGACGTGAACCTGATCTTCGCCACCCCGGTCGGCAAGGCTGGCACCGCGGCCGCGGGTGATTCGCGCGCCGTGTTCAAGGTTACGGCGGCGACGATGCCGGCCTTCGTAGCCAACACCCAGGGCGACAAGGCGATCACCAAGAACTTCCAGGCCGCGCTCGCCGACGACGTGCTGTCCCAGTATATTTCCGAGGTCCAGAAGAACGCGGGCGTTAAGATCGACCAGGCGGCCCTGCGCCGGGCCATCGGCGGAGAGTATTGAGGGCCATGGCCGAGGCGCCTGACTACGCGGCCTTCGCCGGACGCTACGAGGCCGGGCAGCCGAGCCTCGTCGAACTCAGCTTGGTCGCCGACCTCGAGACGCCGGTGGCGGCGTTCCTGAAGCTGCGCGCCCGGCATGCCGGCCCGGCATTCCTGCTCGAATCGGTGGAGGGCGGCGCGGTGCGCGGCCGCTACTCGATGATCGGTCTCGATCCGGACCTGATCTGGCGCTGTCGCGATGGCGCCCCCGCGATCGCCCGCGGCGCCGATCTCGACGCCTTCGCGCCGGACGACCGGAATCCGCTCGCCAGCCTGCGGGCACTGATCGCCGAGAGCGCAATCGCTCAGTCCGATGCGCAGGATCTGCCCCCGATGGCGGCCGGCCTGTTCGGCTATCTCGGCTACGACATGGTCCGCGCCATGGAGCGGCTGCCCGAGCCGAACCCGGATCCCCTCGGCGTGCCGGACGCGATCCTGATGCGCCCGCGCGTCATGGTGGTGTTCGATTCGATCCGCGATCAGATCACCGTCATCTCGCCGGTGCGGCCTTCGCCCGGCGTCACCGCCCGCGCCGCCTACGAGGCTGCGCTCGCGTGCCTCGACCGGGTGGCGGAGGCCCTCGAAGGCCCGCTGCCGGTGGATGCGCGGGTGGACCTCTCGACGGTGGCGCATCCTGAGCCGGTCTCGAACACCTCCCCCGAGGCCTTCGCCGGCATGGTCGCGAAGGCGAAGGAGTACATCGTCGCCGGCGACGTGTTCCAGGTGGTGCTGTCCCAGCGCTTCTCGGCGCCGTTCACGCTGCCCGCCTACAGCCTGTACCGGTCGCTGCGGCGGACCAACCCGGCGCCGTTCCTCTGCTACCTCGACTTCGAGGCCTTCCAGATCGTCTGCTCGTCGCCGGAGATCCTGGTGCGCGTGCGCGACGGGACCGTCACGGTCCGGCCGATCGCCGGCACGCGCCGCCGCGGCGCGACCCCGGCCGAGGATGCGGCGCTCGCCGCCGAATTGCTGGCCGATCCGAAGGAATGCGCCGAGCACCTGATGCTGCTCGATCTCGGCCGCAACGATGCCGGCCGGGTCTCGAAGATCGGCACCGTGCGGGTCACCGATTCGTTCTTCATCGAGCGCTACAGCCAGGTCATGCACATCGTGTCGAACGTCGAGGGCGACCTCGATCCGCGCCACGATCCGCTCGACGCCCTCGCGGCCGGCTTCCCGGCCGGCACGGTCTCTGGCGCCCCGAAGGTGCGGGCCATGGAAATCATCGACGAGCTGGAGCACGAGAAGCGCGGGCCCTACGCCGGCTGCATCGGCTATTTCGGCGCGCGCGGCGAGATGGATACCTGCATCGTCCTGCGTACGGCGATCGTGAAGGACGGGCGCATGCACGTCCAGGCCGGCGCCGGCATCGTCTACGATTCCGATCCGGCCTCCGAGCAGCAGGAATGCGTCAACAAGGCCAAGGCGCTGTTCCGGGCCGCCGAGGAGGCGGTTCGGTTCGCCGCCCAAGCCAAGCGCGGGCAGTAGAGCGAGGTTGACCCTGCGGGCGAGAGGGCTCACATCGCGAAAATGCCCGAGCGTGCCGCCGCGATGTCCAACGTCCTCGTCATCGACAACTACGATTCCTTCACCTGGAATCTCGTTCACCTGATCGGCCCGCTCTGCGGCGCCGTCGCGGTCGCCCGCAACGATACGATCACCGTCGCCGACATCCGCGCCCAGGCGCCGGACGCGATCGTGCTCTCACCCGGCCCATGTACGCCGAACGAGGCGGGCATCTGCCTCGATGTCGTCCGAGACCTCTCTCACGAGATCCCGATCTTCGGCGTCTGCCTCGGGCTCCAGGCGATCGGCCAGGCCTTCGGCGGCGACGTGATCCGGGCGCCGCTACCGCTGCACGGCAAGGTCTCGACCATCCGGCATGGCGCCAGCGGCCTGTTCCGGGGCCTGAACGACAGCTTCGAGGCGACCCGCTACCATTCCCTGATCGTGGACCGGGCCAGCTGCCCGGACACGTTGCGGGTCACGGCCGAGGCCGACGGCCTGATCATGGGGCTGGAGCACGCCGAGCGGCCGCTCCACGGGGTGCAGTTCCACCCCGAGAGCATCCGGTCGCAGCACGGCACGGAGATCGTGAAGAACTTCCTGGATCTGGCCGCCGCCTGGAACGCGGCGCGTGACAGGACCCGCGCCGACGTGCATTGACGCCGGACGGCCGGGGCGGCCTTCCGACAGAGCGCATGGACAGCTTCAGACCCCATCTCGCCAAGGTCGCCGGGGGCCTGGCCCTCGACCGTGCCGAGGCGCGCGCGGCCTTCGACGACCTGTTGTCGGGCGAGGTCACGCCCGTGCAGGCCGGCGCGTTCCTGGCCGCCCTGAAGGTGCGCGGCGAGACCGTCGAGGAGATCGTCGGCGCCGCCGAGGCGATGCGCGCCCGCATGACCCGGATCGATGCGCCCGCAGGCGCCGTCGACGTGGTCGGCACCGGCGGCGATCATTCCGGCAGCGTGAACGTCTCGACGCTCGCCGCCATCCTGGTCGCCGCCTGCGGCGTGCCGGTGGCCAAGCACGGGAACCGCGCCGCGACCTCGCGCTCGGGCGCCGCCGACGTGTTGGCGGCTTTGGGCGTCAGGCTTGGGCTCGATGCCGAGGGTCAGGCCCGGTGCCTCGCCGAGGCCAACCTGTGCTTCCTATTCGCCCAGGCCCATCACGGCGCCATGCGCCACGTGGCGGCGGTGCGCTCCGAGCTGCCGGTGCGGACGATCTTCAACCTGCTGGGACCGCTCTGTAATCCGGCGGGCGTCGCCTACCAGCTGTTCGGCGTCGCGCAGGAGGCGCTGGCCGAGCCGCTGACGAAGGTGCTCGCCGAACTCGGCAGCCGCCGGGTCTGGACCGTCCACGGCTCCGACGGACTGGACGAGATCACCGTCACCGGGCCGACCCGCGTGGTCGCCCTCGAGGAGGGCCGGTTGTCCCGGTTCACCATCGATCCGCGGGACCTCGGCCTCCCATTGCGGGCACCGGAAGAGCTGCGCGGCGGCGATCCTGCCGACAACGCCCGGGCGCTCGAAGCCGTCCTGGCCGGCGCACGCAACGCCTACCGGGACATCGCCGTTCTCAATGCAGGCGCGGCCCTCGTCGTCGCGGGGGCGGCGTCGACCCTGGCGGACGGGCTCGCGCGGACGCAGGATGCCGTCGATTCCGGGGCGGCGCGGGACACCCTCGCCCGCTTGGTCCGGGCCTCGAACGATCGCTCGAACGGGGAGGAGTGCCGATGAGCACGCTCACGCAGGAATCGGTGACCCATGAGGGTTCTGCCGAGGCGCCGAACGAGCGGCCCAACGTGCTGGCCCGGATCGAGGCCTACAAGCGCCGCGAGATCGCCGAGGCGAAGCTGCGGGTGCCGCTGGCCAAGCTCGAGCGCCGCGCCGCCCAGGCCGTGCCGGTGCGCGGGTTCGCGGCGGCGATCCGGAGCCATCTCGATGCCGGGCGCCCGGCCCTGATCGCGGAGGTGAAGAAGGCCTCCCCGTCGAAGGGCCTGATCCGCGAGGATTTCGCGCCCGCGACGCTGGCGGCGGCCTACGAGGCCGGCGGTGCCACCTGCCTGTCGGTGCTCACCGACGAGCCGTCATTCCAGGGGCGTCCGGAATACCTCACCGAGGCGCGGGCGGCCTGCGGGCTCCCGGTCCTGCGCAAGGACTTTTTGTTCGAGCCCTACCAGGTCTACGAGGCCCGGGCCTGGGGTGCCGATTGCATCCTCGCCATCATGGCTTGCCTGGACGACGACGAGGCGCAGGCCCTGGTCGCCACCGCGCACGAGCTCGGCATGGACGTGCTGGTCGAGGTCCACGACGAGGCCGAGTTGAACCGCGCGGTGCCGCTCGGCACGGCCCTGATCGGGATCAACAACCGCAACCTCAAGACCTTCGAGGTCTCGTTCGAGACCGCGATCCGCCTCGCCCCGGGCATCCCGGCGGACCGGATCGCCGTGGCCGAGAGCGGCATCGGCGGCCACGCCGACGTCAGGCGGCTCCGGGAGCACGGCCTGGGCGTGGTGCTGGTCGGCGAGAGCCTGATGCGGCAGGCGGACGTCACGCGTGCGACCCAAGAATTGCTGTTCGGCGAGGGCGACGGGCCGGAGCCGGACGCCAAGGCCGGCAAGACCAAGAAGCAAGACGACAAGAAGAAGGGGTGAGCATGGAACCGGGTTCGACGCTCACCCATCTCGACACCAGCGGCGCGGCCAACATGGTCGACGTCACCGACAAGCCCGCCACCGACCGCACCGCCCGGGCCGAGGGCAGCGTGGTGATGCAGCCCGAGACCCTGGCGCTGATTCGCGAGGGCGACGCCAAGAAGGGCGACGTGGTCGGCACCGCGCGGCTCGCCGGGATCATGGCCGCCAAGCGGACCCACGAGCTGATCCCGCTCTGCCATCCGCTGCTGCTGTCGAAGGTGCGGGTCGAGTGCGAGCTGGACGACGCGCTGCCGGGCCTGCGCATCGCCGCCGAGGTGCGGGTCCAGGGCCCGACCGGGGTCGAGATGGAGGCGCTGACCGCGGTCTCCGTGGCCTGCCTGACGGTCTACGACATGGTGAAGGCGGTGGATCGCGGCATGCGGATCGAGGGCATCCGCCTCATCGCCAAGGATGGCGGCCGCTCCGGTGCCTACCGGGCGCCCGACGCATGAGCACTGGGCTGATCCCGGTCGCCGAAGCGCTGGCACGGGTGCTCGCAAGCATCCCCGCGCCGGTCGAGGCAGAAACGATTCCGCTGGCCCGGGCCGCAGGGCGCACGTTGGCGGCTGATGTCGCCGCCTCCCGAACGCAGCCGCCGTTCCCGGCCTCCGCCATGGACGGCTACGCGGTCCGCTTCGCCGATGCGTCCGTGGTTGGTGCCAGCCTGAGATTGATCGGGACCAGCGCGGCCGGTCACGGCTTCTCGGGGCGCATCGGCCCCGGCGAGGCGGTGCGGATCTTCACCGGCGCTCCCGTGCCGGAGGGCGCCGACGGGATCCTGATCCAGGAGGACGCGCAGGCCGAGGGCGACATCGTTCGGGTGATGGAGGCGGTCGAAAGAGACCGCTTTATCCGCCGGGCCGGCCTGGACTTCACCGCCGGCGAGACCCTGTTGGTCGCCGGCATGACCCTCGACGCGCGGCGCCTGGCGTTGGCCGCGGCGGCCGGCCAGCCTGAACTCTCGGTCCGCCGCCGGCCGCGCGTGGCGATCCTCGCGACCGGCGACGAGCTTGTGGAACCCGGCGCCGTGCCGGCTTGGGACCAGATCGTCGCCTCGAACAGCCTCGCGCTCGCCGCCCTCTCCGCCGAGGCTGGCGCCGAGATCATCGACCTCGGTATCGCCGCCGACGATCACGGGGCCCTGGAAGATGCGTTCCGCCGCGCCCGCGAGGTCCGGGCCGACCTCTTGGTGACGCTCGGCGGCGCATCCGTCGGCGACCACGACCTGGTCCAGGCCGCGCTCGCCCGGGAGGGGCTGGAACTCGGCTTCTGGCGTGTGGCGCTCCGGCCCGGGAAGCCGCTGATGCACGGGCGACTGGGCGACATGCTGGTGATCGGCCTGCCCGGGAATCCGGTGTCGTCGATCGTCTGCGGACTGCTGTTCGTCGTGCCGGCAATCCGAGCCCTGCAGGGCGACCCGCAGGCGGGCGCCGACCGGAGCGAACCGGCCACGCTCGCCCGCGACCTGCCGGCCAACGATGGCCGCGCCGACTATATGCGCGCCACCCTCGCGCTCGAACCCGGCTGCCTGCCGGTGGCGGATCCGGAGAAGCGCCAGGATTCCTCCATGCTGGCCGTGCTCGGCCGCGCCGAGGCGCTGCTGATCCGCGCGCCGCACGAGAAGGCCGCGACGGCCGGCGATCCCTGCCGGATCATCCGGCTCGATCGCCGGTTGCTCTGACCGCCTAGCGAATAACCCGCCAGACCTTGAGGGGACCTGGCAGCGCGATGGGCTCCAGCCGGTCGGACTGAGCCTCCCCGCGGGCGAGCCGGGTCGCGAAGGCCGGCTCGGCCTGGAGGTCGTCGGCCGGACGAGCCGGGCAGGTTACCACGTAGCGGACCCGGAAGGCGTCGAGCACCCGGTTGAGATCCGCCTCGGTGCCGCCGAGGCCCTCGATCGCGGCGGTCAGGCCCGGAATCGCCCGGTGATAGGGCGCGGCCACAATGGTGTGCGGCGTGCGCAGCAGGATCGACGGCCCGAGGGCGATCGGCGCCAGCACGGTCCCGGCCGGGAGTGCCGCCAGGGGACGCACGGCGGCATCTCCCAGGCAGGCGAAGGCGGCGGCTAGATCGGGTCCCGTCCGGGCTTCGGCGCCGAGCCATCCGGCCAGCGCCGCGGGCGCCATCCAGAGGGTGCTGATGAGGCTGGCGCCGAGCGCGGCGGCCGCCCCGCGGCGGGGGTCGGCCCGGACGGCCAGCGTCAGAGCCCGGTCGATCACCGGCCCCGCCACCAGCGGCACGAAGCCGGAGGCGATGTAGAGCCCGCGGAACTGAAAGATCCCGAGGATCAGCCCGGGCCAGAGGAACAGGGCGGCGACCGACCAGGCGCGCCGCTGTGATCCGCGCCACGCCATCAAACTCGCGGCCAGGGTTGCGAGGAGAACGACCGGGTAGAAGACCAGCATCTCCCAGCGCCCCTGGGCCACGGATTTCCGCACCGACGCCATCTCGTTGACGGTGAGCAGCCAATGCTCCCGCACCAGCGGCGTCATCCCGGGGAACGGCCCGTCGAGGCAGACCGGAAAGGCGAGGGCGAACCCGCCGATCAGAGCGATGCCGGAGGCGATTGCCAGGGCGAGCCGCGCGCGGCCCGTCGTGCGAGACCGGTCCAGGACGAACGCTGCGGCGCCGAAGCCGAGGCCGCCGGTCGCCAGCCACAGCCAGGGCGGGGAGAGGGCGTCGCAGCGCGTCGCGGTCCAGAGGCCAGGGGCCGTCTGCGCGGCGAACAGGGGCGGCGCCGCCACGCCGAGGCCGAGCCCGAATCCGGCGAGGCAGGGGAGGGCGGCGCGGCCGCGCCGGCACCAGTCGCCGGCGAGGTACAGGGCGCCGAGGGCGAGATAGGGCAGGCCTTCGAGGCCCACCGCCAGCGACAGGGCCGCCAACCCGCCGCCAACGAGTCCGGCGCGGAAGCCGCCGCGGATCACGCAGAACGCGAGACCCAGGATCGCAAGGATCTGGACGTTGTGGTGATCGACCCGGCCCGCCTGAAACTGGATCGCGATCCCGAAGGTCTGGGTCGCCGCGAGCACCGCCAGGATCGCCGCCCGGCCCCCGAAATGCGCGTTCACGCCCCGGTGCAGCAGGGTGCAGAACAGCCCGAACAGCAGCATCGGCCAGATCGCCGCCGCCAGACCTGTGGCGAGGTCCGGCCCGGCCAGGGGCGTCAACGCCCGGATCAGGCCCGCGATCGGAGCGTCCACCAGGCGCGACCAATGGCTCGCCACGCCGTCCGGCGCCAGGAACCGGTACTGGGTGTTGTCGTACCAGCCCTGGCCGGCCAGCATGTCGCGCACTTCGACAAGCCGCATCGCGTCGTCGGTGTCGGGCACGCGCAGGTGCCGGATCGTGTCCCACACGTCTTGCGGCGCGTTCAGCGTCGCGAGCGACAGGGCGACGAGCAGCCACAAGAACGTGCGCGGATCGATCCGTGCCGGCGAGGCGGCGGCCGCGGGCGACATCGGTTCGGGTCCCCGGATGCGCCGAAAGCGAGCGCCGGAGCCATGCTGCGCGCCCGGGCTTAATGGCGGGTCAATCAACCGTGAGGCGGTTCCTTAACCATCCCGCCGCACTCTCCGCGCGAGCCGGTCCGCGATCCGGCCGGGACGGCAGCCGGAGCAGGGGATGAGCCACCACACCGAGACGCTGGTGATCGGCGCGGGGCCGGCGGGCCTCACGGCCGCTTACCTGCTGTCGAAGCAGGGGCGGTCGGTCACCGTGCTGGAGCGGGATCCGGCGCAGGTCGGCGGCATCTCCCGCACGGTCTCGCATAACGGCTACCTGTTCGATATCGGCGGACACCGGTTCTTCTCGAAATCCAAGGCGGTGGTCGATCTCTGGGACGAGATCCTGCCCAACGACTTCATCGAGCGGCCACGGCTGTCCCGGATCTACTATCGCGGCCGGTACTACGCCTATCCGCTCAAGGCGTTCGAAGCGCTGCGCAACCTCGGCCTATTCACGAGCGCGGCTTGCGTAGCCTCCTACCTGTACGCCCGCATGCGGCCGGTGCGCGACCCCAAGAACTTCCACGCCTGGGTCCGCAACCAGTTCGGCGAGCGCCTGTTCTCGATCTTCTTCAAGACCTACACCGAGAAGGTGTGGGGCATGTCGTGCGACGCGATCTCGGCCGATTGGGCGGCCCAGCGCATCAAGGGCCTCGACCTCGGCGCGGCGATCCGCGACGGCATCAAGCGCTCGCTCGGCCTGCGCAAGGCGCCCAAGGCCGGCGGCCCGGTGATCAAGACGCTGATCGAGTCGTTCCGCTATCCCCGCCGCGGACCCGGTATGATGTGGGAGGCCGCCGCCGCCAAGATCCAGGCGCAGGGCGGGCGCGTGCTCCTCGACCGCGGCGTCGATGCGCTCTCCTACGATGCCGGCACCGGCATCTGGACGGTCGCGGCCCGCAGCGCCGACGGCAGCCGCGAGACCTTCACGGCCCGGCACGTGATCTCGTCGGCTCCGGTGCGCGAACTGGTCGATGCGATCCGCCCGCGTCCGCTCAGCACCTTCAACGCGCGGTCGCTCAAGTACCGCGACTTCCTGACCGTGGCGCTCATCGCCAAGTCGCAACAGAATTTTCCGGACAACTGGATCTACATCCACGATCCGTCCGTGCAGGTCGGCCGGGTGCAGAACTTCCGCTCCTGGTCGCCCGAGATGGTGCCGGACGACGATCACACCTGCCTTGGCCTCGAGTATTTCTGCTTCGAGGGCGACGGGCTCTGGACCGCCTCGGACGAGGAGCTTGTGGCGCTCGCCAAGCGCGAGATCAGCCAGATCGGGCTTATCGATCCGGCCGACGTGGTCGATGCCTGCGTGGTCCGCCAGCCCAAGGCGTATCCGGTCTACGACGCGGATTATGCCGGACACGTCGTCACCGTGCGGCGCGAGCTGGAGCGGGACTTCCCGACCCTGCACCTCGTCGGCCGCAACGGCATGCACAAGTACAACAACCAGGACCACGCGATGATGACCGCGATGCTGACCGTGGAGAACATCCTCTGCGGGCGGCGCCGGCACGATGTCTGGCAGGTCAACGAGGATGCGGAATACACCGAATCCGGCGTATCCGGCGCGCAGGCGGCTTTGGGCAGCGAGCGTCTCGTCCCCCGCAAGGTCGCCTGACACGCGACAGCTGCGGGCGCGCGTCACCGGCGCAACTTGCCCGCCCGCAGGCGTCGTCTATGTCCGATTCGGAACCGTCCGAACCCAAGGGCGGCCGGGAGGATTTTAAAACGATGCGATCGCTGTTCATCGCTGCGCTCTGGGCGGGCGTCGCCCTGCCCGCCCTCGTGGCTCCGGCCCTCGCACAGGGTGCGGCGCCGGCCGAGACCAAGGCCAAGGCCGACGACCTGGAGAAGCTGCAGAACCTCCGCAGCACCGACACCCAGGCCGCCCCCGAGATCCCGCAGACCGGCCGCCGCGCCGATGCGATCCGCAAGACGCTCACCAAGATCAAGCTGCCCGACGGCTTCAAGATCGATCTCTACGCCGTGGTGCCGGATGCCCGCGCCATCGCGGTCGGCCCCAATGCCGGCGTGCTGTTCGTCGGCACCCGCAAGACCAAGGTCTACACGGTCACCGACCGCGACAAGGACCGGGTCGCCGACGAGGTCCGGGCCTTCGCGCCGGGCATCGCGTTCAAGATCCCCAACGGCGTCTGCTTCTCGAAGGACGGCGTGCTCACCATCGTGGAGCAGAATCGGGTGCTCGCCTTCCCGGCCGCCGAGTTCTTCTACGAGAATCCGGACGTCGCCGCCGGCATCCTGGTGAAGGAAGGCGCGCTGATCCCGGCCGGGGAAGAGAGCTTCAATCACACCGCCCGGGTCTGCCGGGTGGGTGCGGACGGCAAGACCTACATTGCGCTCGGCCAGCCCTACAACGTGCCGCCGGCCGAGAAGATGGACCTGTACCGGAAGGCCGGCATCGGCGGCATCATCCGCATCGACGCCGACGGCAAGAACCGCGAGGTTTTTGCGACCGGCATCCGCAATTCGGTGGGCATGGATTTCGCCGCCGACAAGTCGCTCTGGTTCACCGACAACCAGGTCGATGGCATGGGCGACGACAAGCCGCCGGGTGAATTGAACCACGCCACCAAGGCGGGCGAGAATTTCGGCTTCCCCTGGTACGGCGGCGGCGCAATCCGCACGGTCGAGTATAAGGACCAGACCCCGCCCGCCGACGCGGTCGCCCCGGTCACCGAATTGCCGCCCCACGCGGCCGATCTCGGCATGGCCTTCTACAACGGCAAGCAGTTCCCGGCCTCGTACAAGGGCGGGATCTTCATCGCCGAGCACGGTTCCTGGAACCGCACCGAGCCGGTGGGCGCCCGGGTGATGTTCGCCCCCATGGGCGCGGACGGGAAGCTCGGCGCGGTCAAGCCGTTCGCGGAAGGCTGGCTGACCGGCGACGGCGAGTATCTCGGCCGCCCGGTGGACGTGGCGGTGATGCTCGACGGCTCGCTGCTGGTCTCGGACGATTCCGCCGGGGCGATCTACCGGATCTCCTACGAGAAGTAGCTTTTTGGGACTTGGCGCCTCGCTCCGTGCGAGGCGCCACCGCCGCAAACAGGCGCAGTCCCCCTCTCCCGCACGGGAGAGGGGGACTGCGCCTGTTCCGTTGACCATTCGTGAAACCGCCTACCGAGCCCAGCCGATGATCCGCCCGCTTCTCCTTCTCGCCGCTCTGCTCGTCCCGCTCTCGGCCCAGGCTGGCGACGCGGCCCTCGGGCGCAAGAAGGCCAGCGCCTGCCAGACCTGCCACGGTATGGACGGGCTCTCGAAGCTGCCGGAGGCGCCGAACCTCGCCGGCCAGGTCGAGCCCTACCTGGTGAAGGCTCTCGGCGAGTACCGCGACGGCAAGCGGCAGAACGAGATCATGAACGTGGTCGCCAAGGAACTGTCGGATGCCGACATCGCGAATCTGGCGGCGTATTACGCGGGCATCCAGATCGACGTGCTGCCGCCGGGGTAGGAGCTTCTCCGGCGCTCCACACCGTCATTGCTTCGTAGTGCTCGCGACGACGGAAGGGACCGTTCGGATTCGATAACTGCACCGGGTCCACCGAGTGACGATTTCGAGCCACGGAGATCCTCCAACCCTCCCCCTCATCCTGAGGTGCTGCGTAGCAGCCTCGAAGGAGCCCTCCAGGGATCGCGCGGCTGGCTGGAGGGCTCCTTCGAGGCCTCCGCTGCGCTCCGGCACCTCAGGATGAGGAAAAGGATGGGATAGCCGGTCGAACAGGCTCGCGATCAAAGACAGACCGATAAGGCCAGACGCTGAACCGATCCGCACCGCCCACCCTAGGTTGAGTGCGCGTCACGAAATCAGCACCTCAATCGTCCATCTTCAGCGCCGCGATGAACGCCTCCTGCGGGATCTCCACGCGCCCGAACTGGCGCATCTTCTTCTTGCCTTCCTTCTGCTTGTCCAACAGCTTGCGCTTGCGCGAGATGTCGCCGCCGTAGCACTTGGCGGTGACGTCCTTGGACAGGGCCTTGATCGTCTCGCGGGCGATGATCTTGCCGCCGATCGCCGCCTGGACCGGGATCTGGAACAGGTGGCGGGGGATCAGGTCCTTCAGCTTCTCGCACATGGCCCGGCCGCGCGATTCGGCGCGGGTGCGGTGGACCAGCATCGAGAGGGCGTCCACCGGCTCGGCGTTGACCAGCAGCGACATCTTCACGAGGTCACCCTCGCGGTAGTCGGAGACGTGGTAGTCGAACGAAGCGTAGCCCTTCGAGATCGATTTCAGCCGGTCGTAGAAATCGAACACCACCTCGTTCAGCGGCAGGTCGTAGACCACCATGGCGCGCTTGCCGACGTAGTTCAGGTCGATCTGGACGCCGCGGCGGTCCTGGCAGAGCTTGAGCACGCCGCCTAGATACTCGTCCGGCGTCAGGATCGTGGCGCGGATCCAGGGCTCCTCGATCAGCTCGATCTTCATCACGTCCGGCATGTCGGCCGGGTTGTGCAGCTCTTTGAGCGTGCCGTCGCGCATCTTCAGGCGGTAGACCACCGAGGGCGCGGTGGAGATCAGGTCGAGGTTGAACTCGCGCTCCAGCCGCTCCTGGATGATCTCCAGGTGCAGCAGGCCGAGGAAGCCGCAGCGGAAGCCGAAGCCCAGCGCGGCCGAACTCTCCATCTCGTAGGAGAAGGACGCGTCGTTGAGCCGGAGCCGGCCCATGGCCGCGCGCAGGTTCTCGAACTCGGCGGCGTCCACCGGGAACAGGCCGCAGAACACGACCGCCTGGACTTCCTTGAAGCCCGGCAGCATCGAGGTGGTCTGGCGCTTGTCCTCGGTCAGCGTGTCGCCGACGCGGGTGTCGGCGACCTCCTTGATCGAGCCGGTGAAGAAGCCGACCTCGCCCGGGCCGAGCTCGCCGATCTCGGCCATCTTCGGACGGAACACGCCGATCCGGTCGACGCCGTGGACGGCGTCCGCGCCCATCATCCGGATGGTCATGCCCTTCTTGAGCACACCGTCGATGATGCGCACCAGCACGACGACGCCGAGATAGGCGTCGTACCAGCTGTCCACCAGCAGGGCCTTGAGCGGCGCGCTCCGGTCGCCCTTGGGCGGCGGCAGGCGGGTCACGATCGCCTCCAGCACCGCCTCGATGTTCAGCCCGGTCTTGGCCGAGATCGGCACCGCGTTCGAGGCGTCGAGGCCGATCACCTCCTCGATCTGCTCCTTGACCCGCTCCGGCTCGGCGGCCGGCAGATCGACCTTGTTGAGGACCGGCACGATCTCGTGGTTGGCGTCGAGCGCCTGGTAGACGTTGGCCAGCGTCTGCGCTTCGACGCCCTGGGAGGCATCCACCACCAGCAGCGAGCCCTCGCAGGCGGCCAGCGAGCGCGACACCTCGTAGGCGAAGTCCACGTGGCCGGGCGTGTCCATCAGGTTGAGGATGTAATCCTTGCCGTCCTCGGCCCGGTATTCCAGGCGCACGGTCTGCGCCTTGATGGTGATGCCGCGCTCCTTCTCGATATCCATCGAGTCGAGCATCTGCTCGCTCATGTCGCGCAACGCCACGGTGCCGGTGGCCTGGATCAGCCGGTCCGCCAGGGTCGATTTGCCGTGGTCGATATGCGCGACGATCGAGAAGTTGCGGATGTTGTCGATCGGGGTTGTCATCGGCATTCCGTTCGGGCGCGCGACGGCGCGCACCGTCTGACGTCTGGGCGTGTTCGGATGGGTCGGCTCACGCGCGAGATAGCAGTGCCGCGCAGACGCGCCAAGCGCGGGAGCCGACCCGCTGCGACCGGGGGGGCCAGAACGACGAAGCGGGAGCCAGTACGAACCGACCCCCGCCCGTCGGCAGTGCTCCGCCGATGCCAGCGGCTATGACGAGCGTTCAGCGGCCGCGGTCGCGGATCAGGCGCTCGATCTCGGCCTCGCCGTGGGTCCGGGCCTTCGACTCGGTCGGGTGCTTCCGGTCCGAGCGCTGGTGCAGCTTGCCGTGCTTGCGGATGCTCCACTGGAACATCGCGCCGCTTTCGCCGACCGGCTGCACATCGAGGCTGAAGGGATAGGTGTCTGTCTGGATCTCGCTCATCGCGCGGATATGGTGCACCGGGCGGCACTTCGCCATGCCCCGGGGTGATCTCCCGCCCCCGATGTCCCC